>JAFVET010000033.1 GCA_017475875.1 Candidatus Methanomethylophilaceae archaeon | reverse complement strand
GGTTCGGGGAAGACGACGCTGATGCTCGCCTCCGTGGAGGCGATCTCCTCGGCCGCCAGGACCAAGGCCATCGCCGTCGACGCCGCGACCCCCGGCATATCCAAAGATGTCGTGATGGACAGGGACCATGCCGTGAAGACGGCCTCCGGCGAACAGGATTCGCAGTGTCTCTTCATCAGGTCGGTTGCCCTCCACGACCGCGAGATCATATTCCACGACATCTCGGGGGTGGAGTTCGAGCCACGTGAGGACAAGGTCCTGTTCGAGGAGTATTTCAACTATACCGACGGGGTGGTCTTCATGATCGATCCCCTCAAGATGCTCAATTCCAGCGTCAGCGTTCTCCCGCAGGAGACATTCGAATCATTCCGCTACATGTTCTCCCAAATCCGCGGGAAGGGCCCGGACGCCAGCTACTCCGTACCTTTCGCCGTGGTCCTTTCCAAGGCGGACCAGGGTAGCAAAATCAAGGATTCGGAGGTCAGGGAGTTCCTCGTGGACAACGGTCAGCAGGGGTTCGTCAGACTCGTGGAGAGCACGTTCACCACGGTGAGGTACTTCTCCGTGTCGTCGGTAGGCGATTCGTACATGGACGCGGTCAGGCCCGTCTGGTGGATCGTCTCCCAGGCTGACGACGAGATCGTCAAGGCTGTTGACATTCCGATAGACAAGGAATGACGGGGGCTCCTGCCCCCTCCCACCGTCAAACGTAATTACCGTGTTCCTCATTGGACACCCATGACCGACAAGGTGATTATAGACAGGGAACGTTGCGACGGATGCGGCCTGTGCGTGTCGGCGTGTCACGAAGGGGCCATGGGGATGGTCGACGGCAAGGCCGCAGTGGTCGATCCGAACCTCTGCGATGGGCTTGGGTCGTGTCTGCCGGCATGTCCGCGTGGAGCGATCACCATAGTGAAGGAGAAGCGTGGAGATACGCCCATTCCGGTTCCGACAGTGTCCCACGTCCCGCTGCCCCCGATGCCCGGTGTCCAATGGCCGATACAGCTCGGTCTCGTGCCCACTGCAAGCCCAGCGTTCAAGGGGACGGTGACGTTCGCCGCGGACTGCACGGGATTCGTAACCGACGGTCTGCGTTCGGGTCTGGCCGAGGGTGGTCCGATAGTCATCTGCTGCCCCAAACTCGACGACAGCCGCGGTCTAGGTAAGATTTCGGACATCATACAGATGAACCCGATCGGACGCGTCAGGGTGATCAGGATGGAGGTCCCCTGCTGTTCGGCCCTTACGTCATTGGTCAAGAAGGCCGTCGAGTCGTGCGGCAGGGACGTCGGTTTCGAGGAGATCGTCCTGAGGCGTGACGGAAGCAGGGTGTGAGACGTTCATCCCTGCCTGTCAATCACATGTCTCAAAGACACAGCTACAGTCGGTCCGGACGATTGGACAGTAGAACTGTTTTTATATCATATCTTGATTGGGCATGCAGAGGGAATAACAAATGGCACGTTTCAAAGAGGCCGACGCCAGGCTCCTTGATAAGACCGTGTGCATGAGTTGCTACGCGACCAACCCCAAGAAGGCCACGAAGTGCCGTAAATGCGGGTACAGCAATCTCAGGCCCAAGGCCAAAGAGAGCAGGAAGCAGTGAGTCTTCCGGAAATTATGTTTACGGCCGGCCACGGCCGGCTTATCACCCGTCCGACTTCGGTCGGCGGGTACCTATCTTCTACCGGTCCTCGCATCATTTAACTATCATTATGGCATGGCTGTTGACAGCGGGATAGGATGAAGGTTCTGATCGTCGATGACAACGTTGCCGTCCAGGAGATCCTCAAGGACATTCTGACCGGTGCAGGGCACACGGTGAGGATGTCGGGGAGCATGGAAGAGGCGGTGGACAAGTTCCTCTTGATGCGGCCGGACGCCGTGATACTCGACATGAAGGTCGGGGCGGGGGAGGGAGTGAGCCTAATATCCCGCATGAAGGAGGCCAATTCCAGCCTTCCATTGAACGTCATCCTCGTGAAATCCAGCGCGGACGCGGAGCCCACCGGTATCCCGGAGATCAAGGCGGTGATAGACAAACCGTTCAAGTCCACGGATATCCTGGACGCCTTGAACGAGGTGGAGATCGTCGAGGACGAGTCCGCTCCCGCCAAGAAAAAGAGGAGGTTGTTCTCCGGCCGCCAGGAGAAGACCCGCGTCCCCCAGCCGACGGTGACCCCCAACGAGAGGGGTATCGAACTCGGTACCTCCTATGTGCTGTTCGAAAAGGAACCGGAACACATCTACGACTTCGCCGGTCTGTTCCATCCTGAACGCTACTCTGTTCTGTTGATTACGACCGGCCGTGCCAAACAGGTCAAGGAGAAGTTCGATTACAACGGGATCGAGGTGTGGTCCCTGGGGACGGGCATCCTCAAGAACGGCGTGGACGTCCACAGTCTGGGCACGATAGTGCACAACGTCAAGGAGTTCATAGGCCGGAAGGCTTCCCCTGTGGTCATTTTCGACGATTTGGCCGACATAATCGAGGCCAACGGGCTTTCCAACACCCTTTTCATGATTCACCAGTTCATCTCCGAGAACAAGGGTCGCAAGTGGACCCTGGCCGTCTCGTTGGATGAAGCACTGCTCAACGAGAAGGACCGGGGCATCCTGGTCCATGATCTGAAGGTCTACGAATATCGAGGGAATTGAATGAAGATAGAGAAAGTATGGGCAAGAGAGGTACTTGATTCCAGAGGAAACCCCACCGTCGAGGCTGAACTGACCGTCGGAGGTCACAAGATCTCCGCCATCGCCCCGTCCGGGGCGTCCACCGGCTCGTGGGAAGCACACGAACTGAGGGACGGAGGCCAGCGTTACGGAGGAAAAGGTGTCCTCAAAGCGGTCGAGAACGTCCGCACCGAGATAGCCAAGGCCATCGTGGGGATGGATCCGACCGACCAGTGCTCTATAGACAAGACTATGATCGAGCTGGACGGCACCGACAACAAGACCAGGCTCGGCGGCAACGCAACCGTGGCGGTCTCCCTCGCAGTGGCGAAGGCCGGTGCGTTCTGCGAGAACGTTCCCGTCTACCAGCACATAGGCGGCGACCACGTCACGCTCCCCGTCCCGATGCTGAACATCATCAACGGCGGGAAACACGCGGGAGGGAACCTGAAGATCCAGGAATGCATGATCATCCCCGCCGGGGCCAAGAGCTTCTCCGACTGTCTCAGGATGTCGTCGGAGGTCTACATGCACCTGAAGTCCCTGTTGAAGGGCAAATACGGCGTCGGTG
>JAFVET010000032.1 GCA_017475875.1 Candidatus Methanomethylophilaceae archaeon | reverse complement strand
CGGGGATCTGCCCGGTACCCCGACCAGGGACAGGAATTACTTTTTCGAACGTTGATCAGAGTCCCATGTTGGGTTTGCCGGGGGCGTCGAGGCTGCTGATGATCGGCATGAAGACTGCTCCCGACGAGTAACCCTCGGTCTTGTTGAGTCCGATGATCTCGGGTTCGTGGTAGTTGGTGATGATGACCTTGTACCTCTGTTCCACGTCTTCGACCGCGACGCACGGGTATTCCAACGCCTTCAGGATACCGAGGGACACGTCCGCCATGTTCTGGATCTGTTCGGGGGTGATCTCGTCCTTGAGCCTGATGAAGAACGTGTGCTCTTCGCTGATGGCGTTGAACAGGTACTCCACTTCGGAGTCTTCGAGGATCTTCTTGAACTCCTTGGAGGGTTCGTCGTCCCCGGCGAGCGCCAGCATGCGCGATTTCCACGTTTCGGCGATTCCGAGATACAGGGTCTCCTCGCCAAGTATTTTCCACATGTCCTCCACATCCTCTATGTTTTAGAAATAAGTGAGTATGGAACCTGTAGTCACCGCTCTCCGAGGTGCACCGTGTGCAAAGGTTATTACCGACGTCAAGATACGGTCATCCGATGCCAGAAGAATTCAGGGTGACGCCGTGGGAGGTCACGGGCGACATCGATTACGACAGGTTGCAGACCCAGTTCGGTACCACGCCCATAGACGACGCTCTGAAGGCGAGGCTGGAGAAGTACGGTCCCCTTCACCCGATGATACGCAGGGGTATCTTCTACAGCCACAGGGACCTCGACGTCCTTTTGGACAGGTACGACAAGGGTGGGGACTTCGTGCTTTACACCGGTCGCGGCCCGTCGGGGAACACCCACCTGGGACATATAATGCCGTGGATGCTCAACAAGTGGGTCCAGGACACCTTCAAGGTGGACATGCTCTTCCAGATGACGGACGACGAGAAGTTCCTGTTCAAGGAGAAGCTCGACCTCAAGGACACCACGTCCATGGCCTACGAGAACGCCCTCGACTTCGTCGCGTTGGGATTCGATCCCAAGAGGACGCGTATAATCCTCAACACCAAGAACATCGACAGGCTGTATCCGATCGCGTTGAGGGTGTCGAAAAAAGTCACGTTCAGCACGGCGAAGGCGGTGTTCGGGTTCGACGAGTCTACGCACATCGGACAGATCTTCTACACCACGTTGCAGTCCGTACCCGCGTTCCTCCCGACCGAGGAGAACGGTAGGCAGGTTCCGGTCATCATCCCGTGCGGGATCGACCAGGACCCGCACTTCAGGGTCACCAGGGACGTGGCTCCGGGATTGGGGTATCCGAAGCCCACGATGCTCTACTGCAAGATGTTCCCGGGACTGTCCGGGGCGGACAAGATGTCCTCGTCCGATGAGAACGCGACCATATACACCACCGATTCGCCCAAAGCGGTGAAGAAGAAGGTGGGGAGGGCGTTCACCGGAGGCAGGGTCTCGGTCGAAGAGCAGAGGCAGCTCGGAGGCAACCCCGAGGTCTGTGCCGTTTTCAAGTACAACTATTATCTTTTCGAGCCCGACGACGAGAAGGTCAACGAGCTCGCTACCAAATGCCGCAACGGCGAGATACTTTGCGGCGAGTGCAAGATGTGCCTGGTCGAGAGGATCAACGTGTTCCTCGAGGGACATCAGGACCGCAGGGAGAAGGCCCGCGACGTCGTGGCGGACATGACGTACGACGGGTTCGAGTGGTGATGGGTATGGATTTCGATTCTGTGATGAAGGATCTCAGTTACAACGAGAAGCGTTTGTTGGTCGCACTCCGGGATGCCGGGGGTAGCGCCTCGCCGGAGGACCTGGTAAAGTCCGATGCTTTCTCCCTCGAGGTGGAGGCCATGGGTGCGGCGTCCTGGCTGGAGGCCAAGGGAATCGTCGAACTCGAGGAGGACGTCAGCCGTTTCTACGTCCTCGGGGAGGTGCCCGAAGCCAAGGAAGGCCTGCCCGAGAGGGTGGCCGTGGACATCATCTCGAAGGCCGGCGGTTCCATGACCATGGCCGCCCTCGCTGACGCCATGGCCGGTAGGGACAAGATCGCCGTCGGTTGGTTGAAGAGGAAGGGTCTTGCCGACATAACCTCCGTGGACGGTGCCAAGACACTGGTCCTCACGGAAAAAGGGAGGCAGGTCGCCTCCGCGAAGATGCCCGAGGAGGAGTTCATCGGAAGACTCGCGACCGGACCCATGCTCGTGGAAGAGGCCGACGCCGCCATGGTCAAGGATTTGAAAGGTCGCCAGGGCCTCATCGTCGAGAAGACGGTCACCAAGAGGACCATATCCCTGACGTCCGACGGAAAGGAGATGGCCCGCCGCGAGATCGTGCTCAAGCCGCAGGTCACCGACCTCACGGACCGCATGATCCAGAACGGCGAGTGGGAGGAGGCCGATTTCCGCAGGTACGACATCCAGGCCTTCGTCCCTCCGACGATTCCCGCCAAGAAGCACCCGCTCACACGTCTCGGCGCCCAGGTCAGGCGTCTCTTCACGGACATGGGTTTCACAGAAATGTCATCAGAGTACGTCCAGCCCGCGTTCTGGAACCTCGACGTCCTCTACACCCCGCAGGACCATCCCGCAAGGGACCTGCAGGACACGTTCTACCTCCAGCAGCCTTCGAGGATACCCGTCGAGGACGACATCGCAGATGTGGTCCGCAGGATCCACGAGAACGGGGGAGACACCGGTTCCACCGGTTGGGGAGGCGTCTGGTCCCGCGAGAAGGCCGAGTCGGCGCTCCTCAGGACCCACAGCACCGTGAGCAGCATCCGTTACATCGCGGCGCACCCCGACGCACCCCAGAAGGCGTTCTCCATCTCGCGCATCTTCAGGAAGGAGGCCATAGATTCGACCCACCTCCCCGAGTTCACCCAGATCGAAGGGATCGTCATCGACGAGCATGCGGATTTCAACATGCTCATCTCGATAATCCGCGAGTTCTACGCCCGCATGGGATTCGACCAGATCCGCATCCGTCCGGCGTACTTCCCGTACACGGAACCGTCCCTCGAACTCGAGGTGTTCTTCAACGGCAAGTGGATGGAGCTCGGGGGTGCAGGTATATTCAGGCCCGAGGTCGTCGCCCCGTTCGGTGTGAAGTATCCCGTTCTCGCATGGGGATTCGGATTCGAGAGGCTGGCGATGCTCAAGTGGAACATCACCGACATACGCGACCTATACATCTCCGACATGGACTCGCTCCGCAACAACACCGTCTTTTGAAACGGCGTCCAGGGAGACGGCGGGAACGTCGCATCTCCTGTACGCCTTTCTTATACCTTCCAGGTTGTCCGCCACCTTCAGGTTCCCGGACATGGCGTTGGCACGGGCTTCCAGCTGGAGCACCTCGTCCATACGGAATATGCATCCCTCTTCGATCATCACGCTCCTGGCCTTGCGCAGGTAGGTCAGCGATTCCTCGCCCCTGCCGCAGAATATCAGCGCCTTGCCGAGCGCTATGCAGGACGGGACGTCGCCGACGTACCCCTCCAACGCTTGGTACAGGGATTCCTGGCCGTTGCCCTTGAGCACCTCGATCTCCGATAGTATCGAATGGTAACCCTCGGGATCGGTGTACATCAGTCTGGTGACGTATCTTTCAGCCGTTTCCGAGCGACCCAATCTGATCGCGATCCTCGCGACCGTCCTGCTGAGTATCTCGCTGTCGGTGCGGTTCATGAGTTCCACGAGGACACAGAGTTCGGAATCGTCGGGGCTGTCGCAGAGCTCCATGTACCTGGATTCTCCGAGAGACACCGCTTCGCGGATCCTCCCCGACTTCGTAAGATGTGAAATGCGGTCGACGGTCTCGTCCGGTTCGAAATCGGTCAGCCAGTCCGCGGCCATGCTGTTCCAGCGGCGCCTTTCCTCCTCGTCCGCGGTTCCGAGGAAGCGGCGTCTGGTGTATTCCTTGATCAGGATCCTTCCGCGGAGGTCCTGGAAGAACCTCCTGCGGACGTTCTCGGGCACCTGCGACATCGGGAACGGTCTCCCCATTATGCAGACCATGCCGACGAAGTCCCTTTCCGACCGAGGGATGGTAATGAAATCCTCGGTGGCCATGTGGTCCAGCTGTTCGGTGAAAATCGCCGATTCGATATCGACGCCGTCCGATTCCAGCTCCGCCAATATGGAGAGGCGGTGCCGTTCGCCTGTGGAGGTCAGGTGGTAGGTGTTGCGGAACGAGTTGCATTCCTTGACGAACATCCTGTTGCAGGTGACCTCGTTCTTCTTGATCAGGCGACCGAGGGTGGTGCTTGCATGGGCGCGGCTTATCCCGAGGGCCATCGCGATGCCGTTCTGCGTGTTGCTGTTGGAGCAACCGCGGTACATGTCGTACGGGTCCGCCTTGTGTTCTCCTAGGAACAGGATCATCCTGTGCATGGTGGTCATTTCGGTCATGCACCGAGGACCTTCGGGAGACCATTTAACGAGGTCCCCCGAATCTACGAAAGGTAAACCGAGGGGTCGCCCTCGGTGGAAGAAATATTCGCGACCCTTGTCCATCAGGTTCTTGAACGGCCTGGGGTCGTCGCTCAGTGCGGCGTCGACGACGTCCTTCACCGAACGGTCGAACTCCTCGAGCATGCTCTCGCGGTATGAGTTCAGATGCTGGATCTCGTAATAGAGGTAGGGGTCCTCTAGCGCCACGGACACGTTCGTGTCCATTAGCTTGGAGTATGTGGTCGAAGCGACGCTGCGCATGTCCTCGTAGCTGATCCCGCTGCGTTCGAGGACGGTGAAGAACGCGATGTTCACGGCATGGCTGAGTCCGAGGACGTAGGACATGTACTTGTCATGGTCCTCCACGGGCATCACGCGGATGTTCCCTCCGTGGTCCTTGAAGAGGGCCACCGCTTCTTCGACGGCTTTCCCGCAACCGCAGTCGCAGACCAGGAGGTTGCGTCCGTACATCGATCCTGCGGAGGGTCCGAACATCGGGTGGATAGAGCACACCTTGCGGTCCTTCGCCATCCTGCGGAGCACCTCCACCGACGGCGACTTGAGCGATGCGACGTCGAAGATGAGCGCGTCCTTCCTGGCGATGGTCGCGAGGCGTTCGAGCACGCCCGACGTGCGCGAGATCGGAATCGAGACGATGATCACGTCCGCCCACTTGGCGTCCTCCATGGTGAGCCCGTTCCCGGCCGAAGGGTCGATTATGTCGACGCGGTGTCCGGATTTCGAAAGGAGGTCGGCGAACCAGCGGCCCATCTTCCCGTTTCCGCCTATGATCGCTACGTGTCTGGGTTCGAACGTCTTCCTGGGGACGGTCGCCTGGAGGGCGATGGACTCCTGCATCAGGGTGCGGCAGATGGATTCCGCACACACGGGATCCATCCCGTGGTCCAGGGCGTATCCCCTGTACCTGTCGATCACCTTCTCCTCGACCTCGATGTTCCTGATGTCCGCACCGACGGCTGCCTTGTCCTCGCCCACTCCGCGGGCGAGTTCGAGCCTCCTGCGGCAAAGGTCGAGTATCTGCATGTCGATGTCCGCGATTTCCTTACGTCTGTCGTCCGTGCTCATCGGAATCCCCTTCTTATCTGGTCGGCCAGCGTCAGCGCTGTCATGGCTTCGACCACAGCCACAGCCCTAGGTACTATACAAGGGTCGTGTCTACCCTCGGCACGGACCGTGTCGTCCTCGAGCGTGCGCAGGTTGACCGTGTGCTGGGGGCGTGCGATGGACGGCGTCGGTTTGAACACGGTACGGAACACCACCGGCGCCCCGTCGCTCATGCCGCCCACTATCCCGCCGAGGTGGTTGGTCGTTGTCACGATCCTGCCGTCTTCGAAGTGGTAGCAGTCGTTGGATTCGGAACCCCTCATCTTTGCAAGGTCGAAACCGTCTCCGAACTCCACGCCTTTGCAGGCAGGGATGCCGAACATGGCAGCCGCGAGCTCCGCGTCGAGGGCGTCGAACCATATCCCTCCGAACCCGATCGGGAGTCCTTCCACGACGCATTCGACCACTCCGCCGACGCTGTCCTGCTGCGAACCGGCCTCTTCTATGCGTTCGGTGATCCTCTTGTCGAGTTCCTCCGTACAGGCGCGGGTCTGGTGGTTCCTCGATTCCAACGCGCTCTGGAGGTCGCGTTGCTCGGGGTCGGTGACGTCGGCCACCGAGCGGGTGAACGCTGCTATTCTGATGCTGTATCCAGAAACGAACTGTTTGGCCACTGCACCGGCGGCTACTACAGCGGCGGTCAGCCTTCCCGAGAACTGTCCGCTCCCGCGGAGGTCGTGGTCGGGGAACTTCAGGAGTGCGGGAAGGTCGGCATGACCGGGTCTCGGCGTGTCGTAGAACGCCATGTACTTCGAACCGTCGGTGTTGCCGTTTTTTATCTCTATGCATATGGGCCCTCCGGTGGTGGTCCCGTCCTCTATCCCGCTCAGGAACTCGGGGACGTCCGATTCGCGACGCGGGGTCCCTATGCGGCCCTTGGGTTTCCTCAGGTCCATCTCCGCGAAGACCTTGTCCATGTCTACTTTCAGTCCTTCAGGTATGCCCCCGAGGATGCAGCCCACGCACGGACCGTGGCTCTTGCCGTAGAGGTCCATCGTCACGGCGTTTCCGAACCTGTACATCGGAGCACCTCCGTGGCCATCCCCATATTCCTGAACTGTTCCACGAAGCCGGGGTAGGATATGGCGCAGCATTCGACGTCGTCCATGGTCACGCCCTTCCTGCAGACGAGCGACGCGACCGCGGCCGACATCATGATCCTGTGGTCGCCGCGGTTGTCGACAGTACCACCATCCAACGAATCCACACCGTGTATGATGCATCCGTCGTCGGTGGGCTCGGCGGAGCCTCCCAGGCCGTTGATCATCGCGGTGACCGACGCTATCCTGTCGCTCTCCTTGAAACGGAGCTGCGGGGCACCGTAGAGGCGGCTGTCGCCCTTGGCTGTCGAGAGCACGGTCGCTACTATTGGGAAAAGGTCCGGGACGAGGCCCATGTCCACTTCTATCCCATGCAGTTCCGATTTCCTGGCGGTGATGCGGTCCCCGTCGGCCTCTATGTCGGCACCGGCCCTGCGGAGGATGTCCACTATGGCCTTGTCACCCTGCGGGTCCTCCATGTCCATGCCTGTGACGGTGACCTTTCCGCCCAGGACGCCTGCGGCCAACGGGAAGGCGGTAGACGAGAAGTCCGCCGGGACGCGGTAGTCGTAGGGGCGGTATCCCGTTCCCCCTTTCACTTCCACCACGTTTCCGTCACGCCTCACATTGGCGCCGAAGAGACCCATCATGTGGGCCGTCACGTCGAGGTACGGTGTCGAAAGCATCTCACCCTCTATTGTGATGGTGGAATCTTCCTTCAGCATCGGCGAGAGCATCATGAGCGAGGTTATGAACTGGGAGCTCACCCCGCCCGATATGTGTACCTGTCCCCCGTGGCAGGGCCCTTTGACCTTGACCGGAGGTCTCCCGGAATCCGATCCGCACGACGCACCTTCCGAAGACAGCGCTTCGAGGAGCGGCCCCATCGGTCTCTTCCTTATCGAGGCGTCCCCGGTGAGTTCGATCTCCTCGTCGAACATCCCGCAGAGTCCCGTCATGATCCTCATCGTGGTCCCGGAGTTCTCCGTGTCTATCACGCCATCGGGGGCGTGCAGGGCCCCGCCGTTCACGACGGAGGGTTCTCCGACCTGTATCTCCGCCCCCATCGCGCGGCAGGCGGCTATCGTGGACAGGATGTCGTCGGACATAAGCGGATTGGATATCCGCGATGTCCCTTCGGCCATGCTCGACAGGAAGAAAGCCCTGTGGGAGTGGCTCTTGGACGCCGGAGGGGACACTTCGCCCTCCATCCTGCCTCCCTTGAATATCATTCTCGTCATTGTCTTCACCTGGTCGATGACAGGATCGTCTCCGCAGGATCGAGTCCCAGGGTTTCGGCCGCTTCCTTTCCCTTTCCAGCGGGGAAGACCATGGCCACGGCGGGACCCGCCCCGGACATCCCCGCACCCAGAGCCCCGATGTCGATGGCCTTCTCGGCGAGGCTGTTGTCCACGTCCGAGGCTTCCGAGATGAGTCTGCCGTTGGCGGTCATCGCCTCGAACGGTCTGTCCATCGCCATCTCTATGATGTCCCGCATCTCGTCGGCGAGCGAGTGGAGCCTGTCAAGGGGGAGGCCCTTCTTGCGGATCTTCCTCTCCGGGACGTGGACCACCACGTCGTATCTTCCGATTTCGCGTCTGGAGACGATCTCATCTTTGCGGTTGTCGGTCATCACAAGTCCGCCGAGTCCGCATCCGCAGGCGTCGTCGAAGGATCCCGTCACGGTGACCCCCGCTTCCCTGGCGCATTTGACGCCCAACCTTATCAGTTCCACGTCGTCCATGGAACCGCCTGTCTCGTCGAGCACGGCGCGGAGTATGGCGTTGCAAGCGGAACTCGAACTCTTGAGTCCCCTCGAGATGGGGATGTCCGAGTCGGTGACCAGGTGCCACCCGTCCGGTTCGCTGAGTCCAAGCGTCTCGTAGCACCTCCTCACGCAGATCGACGCCATCGTCGGGTCCTCGTTCGGATCGCTCAGTATCTCGACGGTCTTCGTCTGTCCGCCGACCGTGAAACGAGCAGTCGTCTCGAGTCCGATGCCTATCGTGCATCCGATCCCGGTGGGCATGGCGTTTATGACCGTGATGGAACCGTTGGATGTCCCCTTCCCGGTCATGGGAGCATCCCCCTCATCGTTTCGTACATGTCCCCTACCCCGGTCCACATCTCGAATGATGCGGCACCCTGTCCGGCGAGGATATCGGCTCCGGAGGCGATTCCGCACCCCCTGTTCTTGGCGATGCCCGTAAGTGTAGTGTTCCCGTAGACCATGTCGAGCACGGTCTGGCTACTGGTCAGCGCACCGATGTCGAACGGATACGGACTGTCAGAGTACATTCCGATCGGGGTGCAGTTCGCGATGAGGTCGTAGCGGGTCGGATCTATGCAAGGGGTTGCCTCGGCCCCGAACTCCGTGGCGAGTCTCTCGACCGTCTTCCGGTTGCGTCCCGTGATGGTCAGTGCGCAGCCTTTCTTCGAGAGGAAGTACGCGCAGGCGCGGGCGGAACCTCCGGAACCGAGTATCGCCGCGCTCTTT
>JAFVET010000031.1 GCA_017475875.1 Candidatus Methanomethylophilaceae archaeon | reverse complement strand
TACACTCGTGACGTCGACGGCCGTGTCTTCAGAATCGTATTCGAAGACGGAGCCGGAAAGTACCAGGTGGACGAAGTCTACTATGACGCATTCTATTGGATGCCCATCGTATCCGCGGTCCTCCCGGAGGGGACGGCCGTACACGGCGCGATATTCGACAAGTACAGAGCCTTCTTCGTGGACGCTTCCGACATCTCGTCGATAGACAACATGTGGGACATGAGGGCGAACGTCGTGAAGGTCAAGGACTCCACTCCAGTGAATGAGGTACCTGACACCAAGGTCTGGGTAGTCGATCTGACGGACGGCAGGACGGACGGAGGCGTCCTTGACATGATCGCTTCCGAAGAACTCGGCACCAGGGACGTGATGCAGTTCATCGGCAACACCCCCGTCATAAACGATGTGAAGGACAGATGGGGTATCGTAGTGATCGACACCGACTACAAGGTCTACTTCACCAACCACGACACCGTCAAAGAGATGCTGGTAAGCGACGTGTCCACCGTCACGTTCCATTATAACGACGGCACCGACGCGGCCTTCACCCGCATGGCGTCGGGCCACGTCGGCACGTCGCCGTTCTCGTACCTTCCGGGAAAGACTTTCGCGGGTTGGTACACCGCACCTGTAGGCGGCGAACTCGTGTTGCCGGATGCGACGATAGCTCCGGGGAAACACCTGGACCTCTACGCTCATTGGGACGGTACCCTCGTATACCTCGAGGATGGCGTGATCGCGCACGTCAACGGCTCCGCGGACGGAAGGACGGGGTCCGTGGTACTGAGCAGCGGCCAATATCTCACCCTCGAGTTCGAAGACGAAATGGGACTCTACACTGCGTCCGGATTCACGTCGCAGGGCGGCAGGTACTACCCGATGCCCCTGATGCAGTCGTACAGCATCACCGCCCAGCCCAAGAACTTCACGAACGTGGTCTTCGACAGGAACGGCGGCGAAGGCGGCGACGACGGGTTCAAGATTTCCGTCGGCGAGACCAACGAGGAGCCGTTCGCCCTCCCATCCCGCACTGGATACGTGTTCGAGGGATACGAGAGCGCGCAGCATACCCTCGTCGTCAACGCCGCCGGAAATCTCATCCAATATGTCGACGGCTTCACCGATGCATCCGCATGCTGGACGAACACCGCTTCCTCGGTGACCCTCACGGCCGTCTGGGTCCCTAAGACCACGGTCGTCACGCTGGACAACGGCGGAGTGGTCGACGACGTCGAGTTGGAATGGACCTACGACGAGGAACCCGATTCCATAAAGCCGCCGACATCCGACTCCGCCAGGTTCGACGGGTATTTCGCGAAGGACGACTCGGGGAACGACGTAATGGTCATCGATTCCTACGGGCACGTGGTCTATGACGCCCCCGGTTTCGTAGAGTACTACCTGTGGAAGAACGACGCCGAGGAGGTCACGCTGACCGCCAAATGGGTTCCCAAATACAGCCTTTACATCGACATAGATGGCATAAGCGACGATCCCATAGCCCTCTCGGGCGACGAATCCTACTTCGTGGGCATCCCGGAACTCGTCGGGCACCGGTTCATCGGGTGGACCCTCTCCGGTGACACCTCCGAAGCCGCCGTGTACGGATACGACGAGGAGGCGTTGACCGAGCCCATCGTCAACGGGGAACCCTTCCTCCCTGGCGATGGAATCTACGTGGCGTCCCTTTCCGAGGTCGTCGGAGGGAGCGTGCACCTGACCGCACAGTGGCAGCTCCACGAGTACACGATCTCCTTCGACCTAGACGGAGGGGAAGGCGATTACGATACCGTCAACGCCGTATTCGACGTCCCCGTCAAGGTGCCCGAACCCACGCGCGAGGGATGGTCGTTCCTGGGATGGGAGCTGACAGTCGAGGCCGGGCACGGCATCTTGGCCGCGTTCGGAGACACCATAGATGCGGTCGACAAGGGCTTCGGCACCTATGCGAGGAACAGCACCCCCGGCGCGGACGTGTTCGTCGTCAACCTGAGCTATTACGACGCCGACAAGACCACGCTGACCGCCAAGTGGACCCCAGGCGAGTACACCGTGCGCTACCTGCCCAACGGCGAGGACGTGACCGGTTCGATGTCGGTGCAGGTCCTCCACTTCGGAGACGAACCCACACCGCTCCTCCTCAACCAGTACTCCAAGGTCGGCCACTCCTTCCTGGGGTGGGCCACGGAAGCCGAGGGAGACGTCGTCTACGAGAACTCCGAGTCCGTGCAGGACATCGCGTCCGAGATCGACGAGGTCGTCGACCTCTACGCGGTATGGAAGGTCAACCAGTACACCATAACTTTCTCCAACACCCACGGCAACGTGATTGCCCCGATCACCCAGGACTACGGGACCGAGGTGGTCGCCCCGGTCGACCCGTCCTATCCCGGAATGAGGTTCACCGGCTGGAACCCCGCGGTGCCCGCCACCATGCCCGCGCAGGACATGACCGTCGAAGGCACCTGGGTCGAGGACCTGTACACGGTGAAGTACGCCCCCAACGGGGGTACCGGCAGCATGGAGGACTCGGTCGTCCTCCGCGGCGACTCGTTCGCCCTGAGGTCCAACGTCTTTTCCATGACCGGGCACAAGTTCGCCTCCTGGAACACCGCGGCCGACGGCAGCGGGTCGTCCTACAGCGACGGCCAGGTCGTCACCGACATCACCGACGGCGAGTCGATAACGCTGTATGTGCAATGGGCCCCCGCCGGATACACCGTGCGCTTCAACAGCACCGGTTCGGACCCCGTCGAGCAGGCTTTCGTATACGGAGTGGCGCAGCCCCTCGCGGCGAACACCTTCGTCAACGACCCGTACGTATTCGACGGATGGAACACCGCGGCCGACGGCAGCGGAGTCGCGTATTCCGACGGCCAGAACGTGGTGAACCTGTCGGAATACGACGGCACGGTCGTCGACCTCTACGCCCAGTGGAAGAACCCCGCGACCGCCATAACCCTGGACAAGGGCACCGGGACCTCGAACGGGTCCGCCACGGTATCCTACGGCGACACCGTCGCGGTCATCAAGAAGTCCGCGACCGGCAACGGTTATCTCCTCGGATACTACGCGGGGGACGCCAAGGTCTTGGAAGCCACCGGAGCCCTCGCCGCCGACACCGCCGGATACATCGCGGACGGCATGTGGATCTACACCGGCGCGGAGCTGACCCTCACGGCCAAGTGGATCGTGGGCGTGTCGGTGACGGGTAACGACCTCGTCGCCACCCCCGGAGCGCTCGATCCCGGGGTCCACTCGGCGGCCACGGTCATAGAGATAAGCAACAAGTACCACTACGCCACGTCGGTGACATCGGTCACCGTGGCCGGCGAGGAGGTTGGATACGCGTTCAGCGACACCGACCAGACGGTCTCGATCGCAGCTGGAACCGATTTCGTCGGAGACGTTTACATCACGGCGGTCTGGGCCCTGCGCCAGTACACCGTGGCCTTGGACCACGGTCCCGGAGGGGACGTCGCCGGAGCCGGCACGTTCGACGCCGGAACCGAGGTGACCATCTCCGCGATACCCGACGACCACTTCACGTTCGTCAAGTGGAGCGACGAATCGACCGTCGCCGTCCGTACTTTCACGCTCGAATCCAACGTGAGCCTTACCGCCACCTTCACAGAGGAAATCTACACCGTCACCCTGGTCGCAGGCGAGGGCGGTTCGGTCACCGGTGCGGGCGGGTACGCGTACGGTTCGCAGGCGCACATAACCGCCACTCCCGACGTCGGATACAGCTTCGCACGCTGGGACGATGCCGGGGCCGATTCCGACAAGGCTGACAGGACCTTCACCGTGGCGTCAGACATCACCCTGACCGCCATCTTCGAGAAGACCAAGGTCAACGTCACCGCCGACGGCACCGTCGGAGGGCACGTCGAGGGAACCGGCGTCTACGATTACGGCGCATCCGTGACCCTGACAGCCGTTCCGGATTCCGGATTCCAGTTCGTCATGTGGGAGAACGGTTCGACCGGCAACCCGCGCACGCTGACCGCCACCACCGACATCGTAGTGTCGGCGACTTTCGACGACCAACCCCTTCCCCCGGTGACTCACACCCTTTCGCTCGTCGCGGGCGAGGGAGGTTCCGTCACCGGCGCCGGTAGCTACGTGGAGGGATCCGAAGCGAAGATCGTCGCGATCCCCGACGAGGGATACAGGTTCGTCAGATGGAGCGACGGCGTCACCGATGCCGAGAGGACCGTCACGGTCAACTCCGATTCGACCTTGGAAGCGTTCTTCGAGCTCATCCCGGCCGAGATGTACGACCTCGTCCTCGTCGCGGGCGAGGGCGGGACCGTTGCTGGGAGCGGAACATACGCCGCCGGCACCGAAGTTGAGATTTCCGCGGTTCCCACCGAAGGGTATGTCTTCGTCAAATGGAGCGACGGTATCACCGATGCCGAGAGGATCGTCACCGTCGATTCAGACATCACGTTGACCGCGGAGTTCGCCTCGGCACCTTCCGAATACTTCACCCTCCAGGTCATCGCCGGAACGGGTGGAGCCACTACCGGGAGCGGGTCTTACGCTGCTGGAGCGGAGGTTCAGATCTCCGCCGTCCCCGACGAGGGGTACAGGTTCGTCCAGTGGAGCGACGGCGTCACCGACGCCGTCAGGACCGTCGTCATCGACGGAAACGTCATCATAGAGGCGACCTTCGAACCCGTCCCAGTAGAGACGTTCGAGCTGGAGCTCGTCGCGGGCGAGGGCGGGGAGGTCTCCGGTGCGGGAGTCTATCCCGCGGGAACGGAGGTTCAGATCTCCGCAACCCCGAACGATGGATACGAGTTCGTCCAGTGGAGCGACGGCTCCAAGGATGCCGCGAGGACAGTGGTCGTCGATTCCGACATGACCCTCGAAGCGACCTTCGTGCCCGCCCCGATACCTTCCAACTACGATTTGGTCCTCGTCGCAAGCGAGGGCGGAGTCGTCTCAGGCGCAGGGAAGTACCCTGCGGGAACGGAGGTTCAGATATCCGCAACCCCTAACGATGGATACGAGTTCGTCCAGTGGGACGACGGTTCCACCGACGCCGTCAGGACCGTCACCGTCGATTCCGACATGACCCTGACCGCCGAGTTCTCCAAGGCGGTCGTCTTCTACGAACTCGAACTCGTCGCAGGCGAGGGCGGAGAGGTCGCCGGTGCAGGCACCTATCCCGCAGGCGCCGACGTCGAGATCTCCGCCACCCCCGACGAGGGCTACGTCTTCGTGCAGTGGGACGACGGTTCCACCGACGCCGTCAGGAGGGTCCTCGTCAACTCGGACATGACGTTCGTCGCCGAGTTCGCCTCCGTGACGGATGTCTGCAGCATCGAGCTCACCGCCACCGAAGGCGGCTCCGTCACCGGTTCCGGAACGTATCCTGTCGGTTCGGAGGTCGCCATCACCGCGATCCCCGACGAGGGCTACGTGTTCATGAGATGGAGCGACGGGTCCGACGAGGCCTTCAGGACCGTCGTGGTCCTCGCCGACATCGCCCTCGTAGCCGAGTTCGAGCCGGAAGAGAACGTCGTCCTGCTGATGCTCAACGCAGGCAAGGGAGGTTCAGTCAGCGGTTCCGGACTCTACGCCGTAGGCACATCTGTCGCCATCGAGGCCGTACCCGACTCGGGATACAGGTTCGTCAGATGGGACGACGGTTCCTACGAAGCGGCCAGGGTCGTCGTGCTTTTGGATGACACGGTCCTGAGCGCGTACTTCGAGCGCATAGCCGAGAAGGCTCCCCTGTCCCTGTACTCCACCGAAGGCGGCTACGTCAACGGTTCCGGATCCTACGAGGTGGGGACCGTCGCCACCGCTCACGCCCGCGCCTCCGACGGATACATATTCGTCGGATGGGACGACGGCAACACCGAGGCCGACCGCGAGATCGTGATGGACGGGCCGCTCAAGCTCGTCGCCAACTTCTCCAAGAGGACCGACACCTACACCGTCCGTGCCACCGCCGGAACCGGAGGTTCGGTCACGGGAGCCGGCACGTACGTCTACGGCACGACGGCGACCCTCGTCGCCACGCCCGCCACGGGATACCACTTCGTGTCCTGGAGCGACGGTTCCAAGTCCGCGACGCTGACCCTCAAGGTCGTTTCGGATGTCGAACTCTCCGCGACGTTCTCGCCCGACGCGTGCAAGGTCACCGTCTCCGCCGGGAACGGCGGGACCGTGGAAGGCGCCGGGACCTACGACTACGGTACAAAGGCGACCATCAAGGCCGTCCCCGACGAAGGATACCACTTCGTCAAGTGGAGCGACGGTTCCACCGACGTCACCCGCACCGTGACCGTTACCGGCGACGCGGCGTACGTCGCGGAGTTCGCGGAGGACGCCCCCTCGAGTTCCGGGTTCCCGTGGATCTACGTCGTCATCGCCATCATCGTGATCCTCGCGGTGGCGATAGTCGCCTTCGTCCTGTACAGGCGCTCGCACTGAAACCTGAAACGAAACAGGGGGCCCAGCCCCCAACTTTCCATTGTATGCGCGGGTACGGTTGCGAACCGATCCGAAGAATTGTCACGATCGGCTTTTTGACGCGGCTGAATCGGGACACATGTGCGGTGAACCGTGGCACGGTCACGCATCCCCCGTCGCAACGGATGACCGAGCGTCCGCGATCGGAATTCGGGACAGGCAGGATCTTTGGATTCCATCTCTCCGATGAATCCTGCGGCGAAGAGTGGATAATGTTCGATCCCGTCCTCGGACACGTATATATTGGATTCTTCGAGCATGATTCTCCTGTCGACGTTGAAGAACCTCCCTACCTTGGATATCGACGGAGCCTCGCGGTTTTTGCCCGATTTGACTTCTATCGCCGCGATTTCGTTCCCCAGCTCTATGACGAAATCTATGTCCATCATGGACGGCCCGTTGTTCTTGCGGTAGTATCTCGGCATGCGCCCCGTTTTCCTTATGCACTCGGCCACGACGTTCTCCGTTATCGCTCCTTTATTGAACGACAGGTCTCCACTGTACAGACTTTGTTTGGATGCGCTTCCGTACATTTCCATGAGCATCCCCGTATCAGACAGGTATACTTTGAATTGGTCGCGGACTTCGTGCCCCCTCAGCGGTTTCGATATCTCGGTGAGCGACCTTACGAGGATGCCGTATCCCGCACCCTCGATCCAGAAAAGGTTGTCCTTGTACTTGGTGGCTGAGTTGCGGCTTTTTCCGTTATCGATACGCGAGAAGGTGTACTTCTTGTTGGATTCGGACAGCTGGGCAGGTATGCTCTCGAAACAGTCCAACGTCTTCATGCGGTCGGCACCCGTGTTGTACCTGATGATGTCCTTCCTACAGGATTCCAGGATGTCCCTCTGTATCTTTCCTACTTTGGAATAGTCCTTTTCATCGACGAAGGATTGAACCGCCTCCGGCATGCCGCCGACGAGCATGAAATCTCTGAAAATGGTCTTGAATCTGTCCAGAAACGCCGGTTCTAGTCTCAGTCTGCGATTGATGCATTCGCGGACGACATGGATAATCTCCTCGGAAGTGCCGTTGGCCCAGCAGAACTCTTCGAAATCCAGGGCGTACATGGTCAGGTATTCCACATACCCCGTCGGTTCCATAGGCTCCGCCCCCTGCTCTGCATTAGGGTATTCTTCGTCTCCCCTGTTCCGCGGGAGATCTACTCCGAGCATGGAACCTGACGAGATGACATCGTATCTTCCGTCGATCGTGAACGATTTCAGCGCTTCTTTCGCACGTGGATACTCTTGGATTTCGTCGAGGAATATCAGGGTCCGTCCTGCAACGATGTCTGTTCCTGGATTGAAAAGTCTCATGGCACCGATTATGTTGTCGACATCCAGGTCCCCGTCGAAGATCGTCCTGCAAGATTTATCGGTGCTGAGGTTGAACTCCACGTAGTTTTCATAGTATTTCAAAGCGAATTGACTAACGGTTTCCCAAATTGAGACACTATACCTTTAAACCGATTCCTCAGGAAGAGGGTTCTTCCTCGGTCTCCCTACAGGTATTTTGACTTTGGGTTCCTCCGCTTCCTTTCTCGGTCTTCCCCTGGG
>JAFVET010000030.1 GCA_017475875.1 Candidatus Methanomethylophilaceae archaeon | reverse complement strand
GGGCGGTGAAGGTCGAATTGTTGCCGCCTCCGTGCTCCTGGTGCAGGACGAGCGCAAGGTCGAGGACCGTGGCCTCGAGGGTGGTGTAGCTCTTGTCCGGACGCAGCATCAGGAGGATGTTCTCCGCCGTCGAGAGGCTGGGGTTCGGATAGTGGATGTACATGCTCGCGTCGTTGATGTAGTGGTTGTAGGCGTGGTAGGAATACACCATCAGCATGGGCAGGACGCTGATGAGCTGGATCGACTGCCTCATGACGTTCTCGAGGCTGTTGTCCAAGGCGTTCTCGTCGTACGACGCCAGGAACAGGATGCACCTCGTGATGGACTGCATGACGTCCCTGCTCGCCCCCTTCATTATCACGTCGCGGACGAACGGGGTCGGCAGGGTGCGCTGTTTGGATATGTAGCCCCTGAACTCGTCCAGTTCCATGTGGTTCGGCAGCTTCCCGAAGAGAAGGAGGTACGCCACCTCCTCGTAACCGAAACGTTTGTTCAGATATCCCTTGGCAAGGTCCTTGATGTCGTACCCGCGGTATCTGAGGATTCCGGGGCAGGGCGTCTTGACACCGTCGATGTACTCCGTACCGTCGACCTGGGACACCGTGGTCAGTCCGACTATGACTCCGTTTCCCTTGGAATCGCGGAGTCCCTTCTTGACCTCGTACTTGGAATATAATTCTGGAGGAAAAGCATCGTTCTGACGACATTCGTCCGCTTTTGACTTTATGTACTTTTTATAGTCATCGTCCATCTTATTCCTCCTGACACTAGCGAGCCAACGGTCTGAGAATGGGTTGAGAGTATAAAATATGTATCAGACGCATCGGGACGTCCAGATTGCATGTTCCGTCCATTGGACCTGGTGGAAAGAACGGACGACGTACGTATCCGCCATACGCGGGGGAAAATCGGGAGGGTGGATGTAACCTTGGATCCGACCTCCGTTTCAAAAACGTTATCACACCGGGGCCCGATGACGCCCCATGGCCGTGATAGAAGTCAACGGTACCCAGGTCCCGATAACCGGGGGCCGCACAGTCCTCGACACCATGATCGTTGCGGGATACGCACCCGACGCTTTCCTCTACATGGTCGAAGGACGCCCAGTCCCGTCCGACTCGGTCTTCGTCGGAGACGAGACGGTCAGGGCGATCAAGGTCGCCTCAGGCGGATGATTCCGATATCCTGACGACCTCTTCGATGTCCAGACCGCTCTCCAGGAAGGCGTCCGTCATCTCGTCCAGGTTGAACATGAATGCGGAACGTACGTCGCTACCCTCGAGCTTGCCCTCCGAAGACGACATCGAATCCTCCTCGGGCAGCCTCAGGAAGCGGTAGGGCATCACTCCGAGGCACTTCATCCCCGTCAGTTCCTCTATCCTGTCGATGCCTTCCTTGAGGATGGAACCGTCCCCGCGGAAGCGGTTGATGATGAAACCCTTCAGCTGAGGGCGCAGGTCCTCCGGTATGAGCCTCCATGTACCGTATATGGCGGCGAACACCCCTCCGCGCTCGATGTCGCCGACGAGTATCGCCGGGATCCCCAGCTCCCTCATCAGCCCCACGTTGGCGATGTCGCGATCCATGAGGTTCAATTCGACAGGAGACCCCGAACCTTCGCACACGACGATATCGTGGGATGCCGACAACCTGCCGAAGCATTCCCTCACCGTCGGGACCGTCTCCTCCTTGGTCATGGGCGAATCGCGTGAAATGTCGCGGTAGGGCCTACCGCCCCTGACCAGCTGTATCACACCGTTCCCTGCCGGTTTCAGGAGCACGGGGTTCATGTCCGATTCCGGCTCCATCCCGCACGCCCACGCCTGGAACGCCTGACCCATCCCTATCTCCCCTCCGTCCTGACAGGCGTAGGAGTTCAACGAGAGGTTCGAGGCCTTGAACGGAGCGACCGACATACCTTTTCTGGCGAGGGCCCTGCACAATACGGCGCACAGGGTGGTCTTGCCCGCACCGGACGAGGTCCCGAGCACCAGCACAGACCTCATGCCCTTCCCTCCAGGATCGCCATGAGCCTGTCGATGTCCATGTTCGCCTCGAAGACGTCCGCCAGCTTGTCGAGGTTCTCCTCGAGCACCGACGTATAATCCGCGACTTCCGAACCGGACTCGGTCTTGATCCCCTTGATGAACGACAGGAAGTACTTCCTGAATGCGGGAGTGTCCAGACATCCGTGCAGGTACGTGCCGAACGTCATGTCCTCCTCGCGGTACGAGCCGTCCGTAGGAAGTACTTTCGCGAACATGCGGTCGAGTTCGAAGAGAGGCTTCTCGCGGGACTCCGACATGCCCATGTGCAACTCGTACCCGGTCACCGTTCCACCATCACCGGCCAGAAGCCGCCCGGTGTCGTTCGAGATCTTCTTCGAGTATTCGCCGAAGACCGTGTCCATGTCGAAGAACCCGAGGCCGTCGAGGACTTGAGATGTCCCACCTTCAAATGCCTTGGAGTCATCTAGCACCGTACCCATCATCTGGTAACCGCCGCAGATCCCCAGGATCGGGACCTTCCCCTTCAACGAGACCACCTTGTCGCGTATGCCGCGTTCCACCATCCACAGATAGTCCCTGACGGTGTTCTTGGTGCCCGGCAGTATCACAGCGTCGACTCCTTCCAGATCGGCAGGGGATTCGACGTAGCGGATTCTGACATCCTCGAGCGCCAGCGGGTCCAGGTCTGTGAAGTTCGCTATCCTCGGGAACCTGACCACGCCAATGACCGCGTTCCCTTCTCCGGAACCGGTCTTGCCCCTGAGGGCCTCCGAGTCCTCTGAGGGGAGGACCACGTCGGCGTGCGGGATTATCCCGATGACCGGTATGCCCAGGACCTCCTCCAGCCTGTCCGCCCCGGAACGCATGCGCTCTGGGTCGCCGCGGACGTTGTTCAGTATTATCCCCTTGATCCTGCGACGGTCCTCCTCCGGGATCAGTTCGACGGTCCCGACCGCATATGCGAAGGAACCTCCCCACTCCACGTTGACCACCAGGATCACGTTGGCATCCGCGATCTCGGCCGCCCTCATGTTGGCGATGTCCTTGTCGTAGATGTTTATCTCGGCGGGCGAACCTGCCCCCTCCATTATCACCATGTCGTAGTGGCGCTTCAGGAAATCCACGTGTTCCTTCACGATCTCCCTGCCCGGGCCGGGGACGAACTCGCCGTAGTAGTGTTCGACGTCGTAATCCGCGAACGGTTTCCCGCAGACTATGACCTGGGACGTGGTGTCCGCCTTGGGTTTCAGGAGGATGGGGTTCATGTGGTGGTCCGGTGCGGTGAGACCCGCGGCCTGGGCCTGCAGGGTCTGGATCATGGCTATCTCGGACCCGTTGCGGGTAACCTTCGAGTTGAGGCTCATGTTCTGCGATTTGAACGGTGAACAGAGCACTCCACGACGCATCAAAATCCTGCATATCGCTGCGACAGTCACCGATTTTCCGGCATCGGAAGTCGCCCCGACGACCATGGTGGCGCGTCCGATCTTGAAGAACCTCCTCTTGAACTCCGGGAACAGTCCCCTGAGCCTCGAATCCTCGGCGTTCTCGATGCCGAGACGCTTCACCTCGGACATCAGGAACCTGCACGCCTCTGTGCGGTGGATAAGCAGGCACTCGGTGCAGCTCCAGATCTTCTCCCCGCGACGGCCGACGATGAAGCTTCCGAGGTCCTCGTCCTCGCAGGGATAGAAAGGACAGTAGCAGAAGGTGCAGTCCTGCCCCTTGAAATGGCAGGGGTGGTATTCGCACGACAGGTCGGAACCTTTCCAACCCGCCGCTATCTCCTCGTTGACCTTCTTCTTGATGCAGTCCATGGGCCTTCCCAGGTCAGGATGTGGTTACGATTATATATGGATGGCCGAAGGAGCCAGGCTTCAGGCGTTGCCGGAGGTCCGCTTGCCACGGATGATATCGGTCAGCTTCCCGACTCCGCGGTCGTCCCAGCCGGCGTCCCTCTGGGTGATTATGTCGACGCTGCCGCCCTGGAACTGGCCTTC
>JAFVET010000029.1 GCA_017475875.1 Candidatus Methanomethylophilaceae archaeon | reverse complement strand
CCTGGGTCAGGGCCCCGTGGCGGGCCATGATCATGGCGTCGCTGTCCCCCGCGGCCTCAACAGCCTCCACGAGTTCCTGCGAACCCGGCGTGAAATACGGTACGGTGGGGACGTCGCCCAGGAGCAGGACGCCTTCCGGTGTCAGGCCGCTCTTTATAGGCTCCCCCTTGACCGCCAATGTGGTGCAATAAAGGGGATGACAGTGTACTATCGCCCCTACAGAGGGGTTCTTCCTGTACAGCGCCAGGTGGAACCTGTGCTCGATCGACGGTTTCCCGGGGGAGAGGACCTCCCCGTCCAGGGACAGCCTCACCATGTCCTCCGGGTCGAGCAGACCCTTGTTCCTTCCGCTGGGCGTGATGATTACGCTTCCGTCGTCGAGCCTCATGCTCATGGTCCCTCCCGCGGAAACGGTCAGGCGGCGGTCGTACAGCATCCTGCAGAACCTGGCGAGCTTCCTTCTGCCGTCCTTCTCGTTCACTCCTTCACCTTCCATATCTCAGAAGGTCTCAGGATGCCCTTTTCCGTGATGAACCCGGTCACCAGGTCCGCTGGGGTGACGTCGAAGGCGGGGTTGAGCACGTCAGATCCCTCGGGGGCGATCCTGACGTTCCCGACCGTGGTCATCTCGGTGGATGACCGCTGTTCGATGACGATGTCGTCCCCGGTCTTGGTGTCGAAATCGAACGTGGAGATGGGGGCCGCTACGTAGAACGGTATGCCGAAGTGCTTGGCGGCTATGGCCTTGTCGAATGTCCCTATCTTGTTGGCGAAATCGCCGTTGGCCGCTATACGGTCGGCACCGGTGATTATGAGGTCCACACCCTTCGACATGTAGTAGGCGGACGCGCCGTCGGGTATGATGGCGTGGTCTATCCCCTCCTGTCCGAGTTCCCACGCGGTCAGCTGCATCCCCTGGAGACGGGGTCTGGTCTCGGACACGTAGACGAAGAACCTCTTCCCGTCCGCCCAGGCCCTCCTCATAGGGGCGAGCGCGGTACCCACGTCGACGGTGGCGAGCGCACCGGCGTTACAGTGGGTCATGAGCTTCATGCCGTCATGGATGAGCGTGGCACCGTACTTTCCGATGGTGGTGCACTTGTCGACCATCATGTCCGCGTACCTGTCGGCAGCTTCGATTGGGTCGCTGCCCTTTCCGAGGGCGTCGGTCATGAAGTCCACCGCGTAGAACAGGTCGTTGGCGGTCGGTCTCGCCGCTTTTATGTCCGCGGCCGCCTTCTTGAGGTCGCACTTCTTCAGCGCCGCCAGGCACATGGCGTATGCGGCGGTCGCACCTATGGAGGGCGCCCCGCGGGTCGTCATGTTGCGGATGGCTTCGGCGACGTCGGTGTAATCGTCGAAATCGACCAGGACTATCCTGGCCGGAAGCTCCCTCTGGTCGATCATTCTGACCTTGCCGTCCTCGAACCAGACGGCTCTTATGTCCTGTACCTTTCCGTCGACAGCGGCTTTCATTGTATCATCGAAAGGTTACACCGAAGAACGATAATACATGTTCGGTCGCCCGATTTGCACAAAGGCAATATAACCGACGGTGGATTCACGACGCATGCCCAAGGTGATCATGAACCACGGTGCTGGCGGGGAGCTCATGCAGGAGTTCCTGACCAAGCATGTGACCAGCCATTTCCCCAAGTCGAAGTCCGAGATTCCACTCGATTCCATGGACGATTCGGCGGTGGTGGACGGCATCGTGTTCACGATCGACGGCCACACGGTCAAGCCCCTCTTCTTCCCCGGTGGGGACATCGGGCGCATCTCCGTGTCCGGTACCGTCAACGACATCTCAGTGATGGGCGCGGAGCCCCTGGGTCTCGCCTGTTCCGCGATAATCGAGGAAGGCCTCGACATGGACGTCGTCGACCGCGTCATGGACAGCATGGGCAGGACGTCCGATGAGTGCGGGGTGCCGATCGTCACCGGCGACACGAAGGTCGTGGGTGCGGGTGCGGTCGATTCCATGTTCATTTCTACATCCGCGATAGGCAGGAGGTCCCAGTACCTCGATTCGGACCTTTCGAAGGCCTCGGAGTACCGCAAGGTCAAGGACAGGTGGTGCACCGACTCCAACCTCGCCCCGGGCGATGCGATAATCGTGTCCGGATATATGGGCGACCATGGGGTGGCGCTCCTTTCGTTCAGGGAGGGTTACGGCTTCGAGAGCGAGCTCAGCAGCGACGTGACCCCGCTCAACCATATGATCGCGGAGGGACTGAAGGTCGGCGGCATAGTGTCGATGAAGGACCCGACCCGCGGAGGTCTAGCGAACACCCTGAACGAGTGGTGCTCCAAGTCCCATGTGGGGATGGAGATCGATTTCGCCTCCATTCCGTTGAGGGACGGGGTCGTGAACGCCTGCGAACTCCTCGGGATCGACCCGCTGTGCATCGGGACCGAGGGGAAGGCCGTGATCGGCGTCGTGCCGGAGATGGCCGAGGACGTCGTCAAGGCGCTTCGCGCGACCAAGGAAGGTAGGGACGCGGCAATCATCGGACACGTCACGGAAGCCCCCGAGAGGGTCATCCTCAGGACCGAGGTCGGAGGACGTCGCATCCTAGAGGCTCCCGCAGGAGACCCCGTGCCGAGGATCTGCTGATCTGAAATACGTTCGCGTCTCACTGATCCGAATCCCAGGCCCTGTCGGGGTCCTCGCCGCCGAAGAACGCGAGCTGCGCCGCGGCGTAGATCTCCTCCAGTCCGTAGTATTCGCGGGCGGATACAGGTCTGATCTCGCCGAACACACCCGTGTTTTCCATCGCCTTGAAAAGTTCCATTCCGACCACGGTCTGCGGCAGCGAATCGGATTCTAGGAGGTCACCGTAGAGCACGTCGGGTTGCTCGTACCAGTCGAGCATCCTCTGCTGGTCGTCCTCGGTTAGTGTGTCGCACTTCGACAGGAGGTTCAGCATCGGGAGCTGGAGCCTGAACTGTACCAGCGCACCGAGGGTCATCGCGGATATGAAGCCGTTCGGCGTGTGACAGAGGGACGGGTCTGCTAGGTAGATCAGCATGGAGTCCGATTTCCCGTAAGCCTCCACCGTCAGGTTCGAAGACTCCCTGAAGGCGAAGAGTTCCAGCTGACCCGGTGTGTCAACCAGGACGTAGTCCGAGTGGTAGTCCGAGACGACGTCCATCATCTTCTCGATGTTCACCGTCATGAGGTCCGCGGCGACGATTTGTGCCCCGTTGGGGCCGAGTCCGTACTCCTCCATGACCTGGTCGAGTCTTATCCAGTCGCGGATGTCGATGTCCGCATCGTACGGGAGCGTGTCCGCCCCGGGGTCCATGTTGACCACTATCGCGTCGACGGCGTTGTCGTCAAGCCATTGCCTGTAAGATGCGACCAAAGTGCTTTTCCCGCTGCCCGCAGTCCCGACGAAAAACAGATTCTTCAGATTTCCACTCCCTTGGGATGCATGGTCATCGTGGAAAGTCATTTAATAATTGACGCAACTGTCCCTATATGAACTCTCAGACCAAGGGATACGGAGCGATAGCCACAACTGGCCTCGTCGCCTCGTTCCTTTTTATCGTCCTGTGGATCGTGGCGATAGCGAACAACCCCGACTGGGGCTTCGGCAGCGATCTGCTCACCGTCATGTTCGGGGCGTCCGACGACTTCGTCGGCAACCTCTTCAGGTACGGTTCCATCCTCTGCGCCATACTCCTCGCGGCGTATGGATTCGTCGTCATGGCCAAATCCAAGGAGGCCGGTGCCTACGCCGGTATCCTCCTGACCCTGTCCTGCATCGTCCTGATCGTCGCCGCCATCTTCGGCAAGGAGGTCAAGGCCGTCGACATCCTGTTCGTCGTCTTCGTCTTCTTCACCCTCGTGGCGGGTGGAGTCGCCGCGATGAAGGCCGGCAACAGGCCCCAGGCCGTCGTCGCCGGAATCGGACTCGCGATCCTGCTGATGGTCTACTGCGTCAAGGGATTCGAGATGTGCGAGAGCGTCACCCTGTTCTTCATGCTCGCTTGGGTCGTCGCCGGTGCGGTCGGATACCTCCTCGCGAAAAACTGAATCGATAGTGAAATGAGGTGTACAAATGAGTGCAATGCCTAAGAAGATGATGGCCGGCCTTGGCATCGGTCTCGCTGGAGGGATCGTCGCCCTCGGTGCGATGGCCTATGCTTGGGACGGCTCCCTCGACAGCCTCACCGCTGTCGGTATCAACATGTTGATCTCCATCCTGTTCTTCGCCGTCGCGGGTTGCTTCACCAAAGAGGCCCCCGTCGCCGGGAACAGCATCGCCGTGATTTCCGCGGTGTGCTTCGCAACCATCGTCCTGGCTTTCCTTTGCGACACGACCATGTTCTGGGTCATCCTGCTCCTCGGCGTCCTCGCCGTAGCGGAGATCGCAGTGGCGTGCTGCCCCACCGTCGTCAGGTGGGTCGACTCCGCCAGGGTCGCTTGAAACCGGAGGGGTTCTCCCCTCCTTTCATTTAACCAAGTCATTCTCGGAACCGTTGGTTCCTCCGCTTGTCATCGAAAATCCTGGAGTCGTTTTTCCGTTACCGCGAAATTTCCCGGCGATTTTCTTCGATTTCGGTTCGACGTACCGGCATTCGTTCGCCGTCGAGGGTTTTGCATAGGATACCTTGTCCCCCTCGGGGCATACTTTCGACCAAGGTATCCATTCCACTTTCGGTTAGTTATTTATCCGTCATGAATCTTGGACCCTTCATGGACGAAAAGTTCTCCGTAGCGCTTCGCAAATTGGCTTTGATGGGGGCGATGGATGATTACATTTCCATTTCCTCAAAGGAGTTCGGTATTGCGCTCGGCGTGAGCCAGCAGTCCGCTTCCAAGAAGATCCTG
>JAFVET010000028.1 GCA_017475875.1 Candidatus Methanomethylophilaceae archaeon | reverse complement strand
GGCGCTGCTCGTGAGCTTCTCGATGGCGTTGTTCACGAAGACGCCGTGGGTGCATGCGACTGAAACGGAGACGGCTCCGGCCTCCCTGAGCGCTGCGGCGGCGGCGACTATGGTGCCTCCGGTCGAGATCATGTCGTCGACGATGAGGATCTTCTTCCCCTTGACGTCCATTGTGGCCGGGGCGATCTTCACGTCGACACCGGAAAGCCTGGTCTTGGTGAGGTGGTCGTAGGGCAGGCCCATCCTCTTGCCGACGGCCTCCGCGCGGCCCGCCGCACCGATGTCGGGGGACATGACCATGTCGATTCCACGGTCCTTGAAGTAGTCGGCTATGACGTGCGCCGCCTTGAGGTCCGTGTGGGGACAGGTGAAGTTGTCGAGGACCGTCTCCTTGTGGATGTCGACGGTGATGACACGGTCGCAGACCATGTCCAGATGTTTGGCCATGACCTTGGCCGACTCGGGTTCGCCGTTCTTGAAGACGCGGTCCTGACGGGCGTATCCGAAGTAGGGGATCACCATCGTGACGCTCTTCGCTCCGAGCCTGCGGACGGCGTCCTGGAGGAGGAAGGCCTCCACGAGGTTCCCGTCGGGATAGGTGTTCTGGACGATAACGACGTCGTCGTCGATACCCTCGAGGTCTATCCTCGTGTAGCATTCGCCGTCCGGGAACCTGGTGGTGGCCGCCTGGACGTACTGACAGCCCAGGATCATGGAGAGTTCCCTCGCAAGGTTCCTGGATGACGATCCGCCTACTATGAACATGACCGTTCGTAACAGATTCTCATAGATAAACATGAAGAGGGGAGGGACGGTCCGCCGTCGTCGGAAATCGATGTCCAGCACCATATCCACCCTATAGTCGGGATACCTGGCCCGGACCTCCGACACCATCTCCTTGAAAAGTCCGTCGCGGTCGTCCAGGGAATAGTCGAGAATCACGTCCACGTTGATCACGCGGTTCGCGGTGTCGACCCTGAACCCGTGCATCTGGACCACGCCCGGGTGCGACATGACGATGCGGGTGACCTCGGAGCGGATGGCCGCCGACTCGTCCGACGTGTCCACCGCGTATATGCCGATCCCGGACATCACGACCCCGTGCCTGTCCAGGACGGTCCTCAGGATCCTCCTCTCGAGCGTGTCTATCTCGGTGGCGGGCATGTCCCCCGGGACCTCGATGTGCACCGAACCCACGGTCATGCCGGGACCGTAGCTGTGGAGTATCAGGTCGTAGGCCCCGCTGACCTTCTCCTCCTCGCAGATCGTCGCCTTTATGGATTCCGCGAGCTCCGGGTCGGCGCGCCTCCCGAGGATGTCGTCGACGGAGTCGCGCATCATCTCGATGGACGATTTGATGATGAACAGCGATATGAGCAGACCCACGTAAGCCTCCAACCCGATGCCGGTGGTTACGAACACCACTGCCGAGGCGAGCACCGAGGCGGACAGGACGGCGTCGAACAGGGCGTCCTTACCGGATGCGACCAGCGAACCGGACGACACCTTCTCGCCGATGCGCTTGACGTACGTACCCAGGGCGATCTTCACGAACACCGCCGCCGCGATTATGACGAGGGACACGACGGAGTAGTCGGCGGTCTCTGGTTCGAGTATCTTCCCGACCGACTCGACCAGGGACGTGATACCGGCGTAGAGGATTATCGCCGCGATGACCATCGTCGTGAGATACTCGATCCTCCCGTATCCGAGCGGGTGGTTCTTGTCCGGCCTGCGACCCGCGAGTTTTGTGCCGACTATGGTGACCACGGACGAGAGCGCGTCCGTCATGTTGTTCACCGCGTCCAGGGTGACCGCGATCGAGTTGGTCAGGACGCCCACGGTCGCCTTGAGAGCCGCGAGGAGCAGGTTGGCGAGGATGCCGAGGATGCTGGTGCGGACGATCACGCGTTCCCTGTTTCCCGCCTGCGGGAGGTCTGAGGCCATGTCCGAGGTTAAGGGTTGGGCGATATAAGGGTTGGGCGTCGGACCAGGGAAAATGACTTTCGGAACGGGGTTCGCGGGCGCATCGGTTTTCTACCGATGGCCGCATTATCACCCATGGAAAGAAAGGACACGATAACGGACGAGAGGATCGACAGGTACCTGGACATCACCCGTCGCGCCCTCGACAAGATCGTCATCGCCGCCCCCGAGAAATCGTTCAACCGCCGTCTGGCGGACAGCTTCATGGAGATGGCCACCTCATACTACGAGGACGCGAAGCACTTCAGGGAGACTGGGGACCTCGTAACCGCCTTCGCAGCCGTCAACTACGCCCACGGCTGGCTCGACTGCGGGGCGCGCATCGGGCTGTTCGACGTCGGCGGCGACGACGTGCTCTTCACGCTCTACGAGTGACCGTCGGCAGGGCGTCGGTGAGTTTGCAGGACACGGCGTCCGTCCCGAGCACGTCGGAGACGACGTCCGCGGGCGCGAACGCGAAGACGCTGTTCCCGAGCATGCACATCCCCGAAGGGATCCCCTTCATGGACAGCGCCTTGATCGCACGGTCCACCTCCGCCGAACGGAGTCCCGCCCCGGACGAGAACGCCGAGGCCTCGGACACCATGGACTCCAGGGAGGGTTCCTCGAGGAAACGCGAAAGGGCCATGCGTCCGAACAATGTTATGCGGTCGCGGACCGAGGGGTCCCTGAGGGTCGCACCGGTGTTCTTCCCGGACCCCAGGACGACCAGCGAGACCTCGTCGGGCACCTGGCAGCCGTCCTCGACGTCGCCGTCGAGACCGGGGGTCAGACGGACCGGCGCCCTCCCGTCGCAGAGGATCGCGGGAACGTCGCCGAGACCTCCGCCCCCGATCACCTCCGCCAGATATGCGGCGCGCTGCGCCTCCTTCTCGGAAAGACCCTCGGCGTGCGCCACGCAGTATGCGACGGCCAAGGCGCCGGCGGCGCTCATCCCGAAACCCTGGCCCACGGGGAGGCCGTCCGCGACCTCCACGCGATAGCTCTTCCCAGGGGCGAGTTCGGACAGGACCGCGCGTGTGACGGGTGCGGGTGACACCTCGCCGTCGATGACCACCTCCGTCGATTCCGACTCGTACAGGCGGACCGTCGCGCCCAGCGACAGCTTGATCCCCACCCCGACCGAGCCCTGGCCAATTGGGGCGAAGATGCACGTGACGTGTCCGGGGCAGAACGCCTCCGCTATCAAAGCAGTCCCACGCAGTAGTCGAGGATCTCGTCCGAGACGCTCTCCTTGGTGCCGGATATGTCCTTGGAACCGTCCGGCGTGACAAGGACGGCCGATGAGGTCTTCAGTCCCACGTCGTCGATGTCGTTGGCGACCATCGCTGAAAGTCCGTACGCGTCCATCCTCGCACGGGCGCGGGCCTCGAGCTCGGCCCTGCTCAGACCGGACTCGGCCTTGAAACCGACGACGACGCTGCACTTCTTCCTGATCAGCGGGAGGACCTTGGGGACCGGGTCGAGGTCCAGGCCGAACGGGTTCTCGCTGGGGATCTTGCCGGTAGCGACCGAGTGGGGGGTGAAATCCGCGAGTGCGGCCGGAACCACCACGATGTCGTGGTCTATGTCCCCGACCATCGATGCCAGGTCAGACACGGTCGAGAACCTCCTTACCTTCATGTAATCGGGGAGGGGCACGTTGGTCCCGCCCATCCACAGCTCGACCTCCGCCCCTCTCTCGAAGGCGCGGCGCGCGAGGGAGACCGCCATGAGCCCGGAGGAACGGTTCGTGATTATCCTCATCGAGTCTATGGGCTCCTCGCTCCTTCCGCCGATGACGAGTATGCGCCTCCCGGACAGGTAGTTACGGTAGAGCAGCCTGAACGTCCAGGCCACGACCTGGTCGCGGGATGTGACCTTCGCCCTGTTGCCGTCGGTATGGGGGCCGATGAACGACACCCCCCAGGATTTCAGACGCTCGATGTTCTCCACCACCGCGGGGTTGGTGTACATGGCCTCGTGCATCGCGGGGGCTATTGCTACCGGAATACCGGCACCCAGCGCGACCGTGGCCATCGTGGTCACTGGGGTGTCGTCTATTCCCTGCGCTATCTTCGAGATGGTGTTGGCGGTGGCGGGGTAGATGAGGAACAGGTCCGCGTCCTTCCTGTCGCCGACCATCGTGATGTGCTCCGTCCTGCCGGTGAGCTCCGTCACCGGGGGCTCGCCGCACGCGAACTCCATCGATTCCGGTGTGACCAACCTGGTGGCGGCCTCGGACATGACCACCCTCACGGTGGCGCCGTGCCTCACCAGCTCGCGTATCGTGCCGAAGCATTCCGTCGCGGCTATGCTTCCGGTGATTCCTATGACGATCGTCTTTCCTCTGAGCCTGGTGCTCTTCTCGCAGTAGATCTCCTCGGACGGGTGCATCAGATATACCTCTCTATGATTCCGAAGACCTCCTCCAGGACCTCCCCGCCGGGACGCGAGGCGTCCACCACGTGGAAACCGAACCTGTTGGCCAGTTCCAGGTAGCTGCGGCGGACCTCCTTCAGGAAGTCTTCCTTCTCGAACTTGCTCTTCTCCTCGCCCCTCACATCCACGCGGCCCATGGCCGTCGCCTGATCCAGGTCGAGGAGTATAGTCACGTCGGCCTCCCCCGTGAACGCCGAATTGATGGACAGCAGCCATTCCGCGTCGCAGCCGCGTTCCCCTGAGGACTGGTATGCCACGGTCGACGCGAAGTAACGGTCGCAGACGACCGCCTTACCCTCCGACCTCCAGGAGTCCATGGCCTCGGTGTGGTCGTTGCGGTCCGCTACGAACAGGAGGGCCTCGGTCCTCGGCGAGAAACCCACATCGGAACGGATGAGCGCGCCGATGCGGTCGTGGGTCGGCTCCGCGGTCACCTCGACGGGTACCCCGCGGGAACGGAGACGGTCGGCTATCCCTTTGCAGAGGGTGCTCTTGCCGGAACCGTCGATGCCTTCCACGACGATGAGAGGACCTTTCATTGCGTGGAGGATGCACTCAAATCATTTAAGAGGTGAGATGAGCCTAGCCGCCACGGTGTGCAGCGACTCGACGTCCATGCAGTACGGTCTGCAGAGCCGGGCCATCCTCTCGCGGAAGGAGTCGTCGTAAGGCACTCCGAGCGAGGAGAGGTTGGTCCTCAGCCTGTCAGCAAGGTCGTCGCCGCGCGTGTCCCAGTCCGTGAGGATCACTGTCGCTACCCCTCCCTTCCATGCCGCCTCCGCGGCCCTGACCGGACCTCCGCCGGATTGGACGCAGTAGAAGTCGCCGTCGATGCCAACTGCGCGAAGGGATTCGACGTCCTTCCTCCCTTCCACGAGTATCATCCTGCCCTCGACCGCCTCGCGCAGCTCGTCCAGAAGCGCGGACAGCAACTCCCCGCGTTCGACGTCGTCCATCTCGCGCACGCTCCAGCCCCGCGACCACCTCGTCCAGGGGTCCGGCTACGGTCACGGTCTTCTGGTGGGACGTCTGTCCGGCAGTCACCTCGGACGGGAACCCGGTGACCTCCTTGAAAAGCGCGGCCACCTCCTTGTTGGCGCGGCCGTCCAGCGGTGGGGACTTCACGCGGACGATCAGCCTCCTCCGCCATCCGTCGATCCCTTCGACCCCCGAGCGGTTCGACCTCGGCGAGACGGTGATGTCCACCTCGGTGCGGTCCCCACGGCCCCTGCAGACGTCGGCGACGGTTATGTCCATGACGACGTATCGCATCGTGCGATATAACCGATTGCGGACCAACGGACCAAAACCCTATTTAGCAAAGTAGGGATAGAGCAGACGATGTGCCCCGTCTACGAACCGATGACCTTCGAGGAACTCTCGGAACTCTACAGAGTGGAGAAACGCAGCAGTCCCCTCTCATCGGTCAGACCGGACCTCTACCGCGCGATGGCGGACCTCCTGTCCAAGATCCGGCAGGAATACGAGAGGCTGGTGGCGGTGGACCCGGACTCCATCATGGCCGAGGGTGCGCTGAGCCGCAAGCGGAACGCGGAGAAGACTGCGAAACAGATAACCGAGTTCCGTGTGGACAAGATCTGCATGATGGCCGTTCACGCGGCGCAGGGGTCCAAGCAGGCCGTGGAACTGATGACCCCGGAGGAGCGCGACTACTACGAGAAGGTCACCGAGGAGTCCAGGAAGATGCTCCAGACGGTCGACCGCCTCCGCGGGAAGGGGACCTACAGGGTTGCCCGCATCGACGAACCCATGCCGGGGGACGTTCAACCCGATACGGCAGTGCCTCAACACATCGAGGACGCGCCACACGTGGAAAACACGCCATACACACCAGAGGTCGACCCCGAACCAAAGGTCACCGAAGAACCCGCGCATGTGGAAGAGACCATGGCCGCACCGGCGACGGAAAGCACGGCGACGCCACCTGACGATCAACTTCCACCGGACGACGAGTTCGAGCCTCCCTTCGAGTCGTTCGACGAGCCTTTCGACGACCAGGCCGATGATTTCCAGGAACTCGCGGACGAACCTCCGAAGGAACCCGTCGCTCCGGCGCCCGTCAAGGCACCGGAACCCGAACCGGCCCGGTGCGTCCCGATACGCATCCTCGAGGACCTGCCCCCGTTCGCCGGTCCGAGGTGGGACTATGTTCTGAAGAAAGAGGACGTAGTGGTCATGCCGACCGAACTGGCGCAGGCGCTGGTCCGTTCTGAGAAGGCCCAGCTTATCGTCCCTTCACCTTGAGGGTGCGCGAATCGCCGAAGAACTCGAGGCAGTCGACCTTCAGGCGGTGCATACCGGTGACGGTGGCGACCGTGTCCCTGGCCAGATCGGGAACGTTGTTCTTGCGGCTCAGATGTGCAAGGAAGACGCTGCGACCGTCGCGCACGTTGCGGTTGATCGCCCGTGCGCAATCGAAGTTCGAGAGGTGCCCGTGGTCGCCGCGGATGCGGTTCTGGAGGGCAGGGGGATAGGGTCCGTTCGCCAGCATGTCCGGGTCGTAGTTGGACTCGAGGATCAGGACGTCCGCCTTGGATATCGCGTCGTCTATCTGGAACGTCGTCTTCCCGGTGTCGGTCGCGAGCAGGACCGAACCCTGGTCCGTCTTAGTGAAGTAGCAGCACGGGTCCACGGCGTCGTGACACGTCGGCAAGGGGGTCACCTCGAACCCACCGAAACTTACCGGTCCGCGGTGGTCGATCGGTATGAAGTCCACCTGTCCGAGGCTACAGGCCGAAAACGTCGGCATGCTCGTGAGCACAGGCACGCCGAGGCGCCTGGCGAGCGGTCCGGCACCGGATACGTGGTCGGCATGCTCGTGAGTGAGGAATATCCCGCGGATGGAGGAGGGGTCGACCCCTTCCTGGTCCATCTGCTTGAGAAGGGCCTTGCAACTGAGGCCCGCATCTATGACGATGGCGTCGTCGTCCGATTGGATGACCGTGCAGGTCCCGTCGCTGCCGCTGGCCAGGACGTGCACCTCGAGCACTCGATCAGACCTTTCTCTTGTAGAGCGCGAACACTATGTCGGCCCTGGAGATGACACCGATGACCACGCCTTTCTCGACGACCGGCAGACGGTTCACGCCCATGGAGATCATGGCGCGGAGGACGTTGCTGACGGTCTCGTCAGGGGAGGTGGTGAGGACCGAACGGGTCATTATCTTCTCTACCTTGATGTTGGAGATCTCGTCCGAGATCTTCTGGAGATACTCGAGATCCTCGTCGCGGATGTTGTCCATCGCGTAATCCAGGAGGGCGAAGTCGCGGTCCTGCTTGTCGAGCTTGACCTGGTAGCTGTAGATGAGCCCCAGGATATCGTTCTCGCTCAGGATCCCGAGAAGGTGGTTGCGGTTGTCGACCACGGGCGCCCCCGAGATGTTGTCGACCGCGAACTTGAGGGTGGCCTTCTTGACAGTGTCCTTAGGCGATAGCGTCACCACTTCCGTGGTCATCAGATCCCTGACCTTGAGCGTAGACATCGGATATGCATCGGTCATGTGGGATAATTAGTTTTCTCAACCGGTCGCCAGCGGAATGTCTGAATGTGAACTCTAGCATACACTTAAATATAAGAACGGTATGCTAGGATTCTGTAGGGGCCTGTAGCTCAGCTAGGTAGAGCGTTCGACTCTTAATCGAACGGCCAAGGGTTCGAATCCCTTCAGGCCCGCCACCTTCTTGTCCAGATGCCTCGAAAAAATTTCTATCATTTCGCTGGCCATGGTAGATTTCGTGACGATCTCCGCTCGCGGCGGTAAATCGGCGTTCTCGGAGGTCAGCAGGTGTTACCTCGGAAGGTAACGCCTCGCTGGATGTGACCTCCATTAGCATTCCTCTTCTCGCGCCACTGCTCCAGCATGTC
>JAFVET010000027.1 GCA_017475875.1 Candidatus Methanomethylophilaceae archaeon | reverse complement strand
GGAATCGGTGACTTTGGCTCCGATCACGTTGGAGACGGCAGGGTTGTCAAGGAGGACCTCGACCTCGTAGTACTGGACTCCCTTAGCGTCCTCGTACTCATAGTATGTAGCGGTGATGCCGTCGGCGTCGCTCTCTGCGAGAACGCAGGCGGAGGCGATCAGCGCGGCGATCACTGCTACGGACATTATTGCCTGTTTAGCGTTCATTCGAATTACCTCATGCGTTGACGGTGAGTCCTCTGACCTCGACACCGGCTGCGGAGTACACAGGGGTGTAGGCGACGATGTCGCTGATGGCGCTGGCATCGATCGGCACGAAGTAGGGCGTGTAGATGTCCACGTCGATGGTGCCTCTGATGTAGGTCTCGTTGACGAAGGCCTCGCCAGTCCTGGGGCTGATGTCAATGAAGTTGACGACGACGAAGTACTCGCCGGCGGGGATGATTCCCTCGTCGAGGGCGAGGAAGGCCATGTAGACCTCGCCGCCGAACTGGACGATGGACACGGTGTAGTTCTCGGAATAGACGGGGGCGATCTCCTCGACGACGTAGATGTCCACGTCGATGCTGAGGTCGGTGCCTTCGACCGCGATGGTCAGGACGGTCTGTCCGACGGCGACTCCGACGATGGTTCCGTTGGACTCGTCGAAGATGGCGTAGTTGTTGGCAGCCATGGTGTAGGTGACGACGGGGTCGTCGACTCCGGTGACCTCGACATCGATGTCGTTGATGGAGAACTCGGATCCGACCTCGATCTCGACGGATCCAGGGCTGACCGCGAGTTCCTCTCCGGGCTGGGGGCCAGGGGTGGGGTCGGACTCGTAACCCTCGGTGAGGATGGTGAAGTCGACGGCGTGGTTGTTCTTCCAGACGTCGAGCTGGAACTGGGGCGCGACGGGCCATCCCTTGTCGAGGTACGCGACGTAGGCCTCGGAGATGGAGACTCCATCGATGTTCAGCCACTTCTCTTCGTTGGCGTCGTAGATGAACTTGTAGTCGGCGTCCTCTCCGTTGAGGGGGTGGTTGCCGAACATGATCTTGGTGATCACTCCGGAGGGGAGCGAGTCGTAGTAGAGGCAGCTGAAGAACGCGTCGAGGTCCGCGGTGAGGGTCTCGGCGTCGGCGGTCTCTTCGTAGGCGAGCAGGATCTGGGTGAAGTCACCGGTGACGGTGTTGAACTTACCGACGGTCTGGTAGTAGAGCTCGCTGTCAGTGTCGTAGGAGTTAATGACGGTCCTGTACAGGTAGTACTCGGGGGTGACGTCAGAGTCTCCGGGGGCGTAGAAGCCGTAGGCGATCAGGACGAAGTCCTCGTCGGCCTCGTTCGCGGGAGTGAAGTACTGCTGCATGTCGACGACAGGCCGCTCTGCGGGCATGGGCTGTCCGAGGTAGGCGTTGAAGTCCTGCTCGTCGGTGAACCAGCTCTGGTTGACGAAGACGTAACCGGGGATGGCGGGTCCCTGCCTGGCGAGGAACTGCTCGTAGTCGACCTTCTCGGGTGCGGCCCTATCGTTGGGGTAGGTCAGAACGTCGTCGACGTTGTTGGGCGTGTTGAAGGACACGTTGATGAACGCGTGGGGGAACGGGGCCATGACGTAGTAACCCTCGATGTTGGCTTGGACGTTGGCGGCATCGTTGATGGCGGTGCGGGCGTCGGCCATCGAGTGGTCGGTCGGGATGTCCTGGGTGTAGAACTTGTAGGTGGCATCGGCGACGTAGTCGACTCCGTATCCGTAGTCGGTGTACTCCTGGGCGTAGGTTTCGGCGTCGGTGAGGACGAAATCCGCTCCGGCATAATACTCGTCGGTGAGGACCTTGAGAACCTTACCGCGGAACTCCTCGATGATCGCGGAGGCGTCTCCGAGACCGGTCTTGTCGGCGATGGCGGCGGACTCCTCGAGGTAGGTGGTGAGGTAGTCGGCTTCGGACTGCATGTCAGTAACGACGTACCAGGGCTGTCCGTCCCAGGTGTTCTTGGGCTCCTGATAGTAGTTGGTGAAGACGAACCACTGGTCGCGGAACTCGTCGTCGAGTCCGGCGATGTCGTCCTCGAACTGGGTGATGGCCTCGTCCCAAGCCTTGAGTCCGACGTAGAAGGTGAAGGATCCGGTGTATCCGGTGTTCTCCTTGGCGTTGACGGTCACGGCGAGGTAGGAGTAGTCGTACTCGTTGTCGGCGGCGTCCTTCAGAGTGGGGACGACGGGGTCGAGGTAGTAGTTGTCGAGCAGTCCGCGGTAGTCGTCCCTGACGGTGACGTGGGTCTCCTCGATCAGCTGGATGTAGTCGGAGTACTCCCAGTTCCAGGTGGCGCTTGCGTCCTGGATGGTGGGGACGTCCTCGGCGGTGACGGCGAGCTCCTCGACGTGCCTGAAGTAGTCGTAGTCGTGCTCCCCGGCGTCGTTCATGTGGCCGCGGAAGTCGAACATGTAGGGCTGGATCTCGACACCGTTGATGTACAGGACGGGGCCGAGGGTGATGGTACCGGTGGTGATGTCTCCGCCGGTGGCCTGGGCGGCGACGTCGTCCTGCTTGGTGATGGACAGGGTGTAGATGAGCGCTCCGCCGTACCCGTTGGGGTAGTAGATGTCGGACTTGCTGAGACCGGTCTGGGTGATCTCGTTGTTCTCGTTGAGGGTGTAGACTCCTCCGCTGAACGCGGCGTCGCTGAACGTGAAGTTGACGGAGTTCAGGATGACGTCGGTCTTGGGCTCGGCGTCGCCGACCTTGACGGTCAGGGGGAACGCGTTGGCGGTGATGTGGTAGAGCTCGACTCCGCTGATCTGCTCGGCGGGGGTGAACTGCTCGAACTCGGCGGTGGCGTTGGCGGCCACGATGTAGGTCCTTCCGTTGGAGACCCTCTTGAAGACGGTGAACTTCTCTCCGTCGACCTCGAGGATGGCTCCGTCCTTGATCTCGTCGAGCGAGTCGACGGTGACCTGGAGGTCCCTGACGGTCAGCTCGCTGCCGTCCTCTTTGACGACACCGAGGATGGCGGACTGCTTGTCCCTGGCGGTGGGCTTGACGCTGACGATGGCACCGTCCTGGAGGGTGGCGTTCTCGGTCGCCCTGGCGTCGATGGTGGAGTTCTCGAGGGTGACGTTGCCCACGGTGAGTGTGGCGTCCGCGCTCTCGACAGCGACCTTGGAATCGATGAGGGTGAGGTCGGCGAGGGTGACGGTGGAGGTTCCGTCGATGAGGATGGTGACACCGGTCATGGAACCGGAAATCGAAACCTCTCCGGCCTGGACGGTGATGGTGAGTCCACCAATGGTGGTCTGGCCGTCGACGGTCTCGTCGATCAGCTCTCCGTCGATGACGACGGATCCGGCTTTGATGGAGAGTCCGTTCTCGCTGTCGGCGGGGACGGCGAAGCTGCCCTGGATGGTCACCTTGTTCTCGCCGTTGGCGAAGGTGATGGGGTAGTTGGCGATGAGCCTCGCACCGGGCTCGAAGGTCACGGATCCGACTTCGGCGGTGACGGCCTGGGAGGTGCTGAGGTAGCCGCTGACGGTGACGCCGTCGGCCTCGGTGTCCTCGGTCCAGAAGACGGTGTTGTCGCTCACGAGGGGCTCGGCGAGGATGGAGGTCTCTCCGACCATGACCTCGGCGGCTCCGCCGAGGACGGGTGCGGCGGCGCTGGAGTTCCACACGGGGGTGGCGACGATCCAGACGGTGCCCACGTATTTGCCGACGACGTCGCCGGCGGTGTACTGGACGTAGTCCCTGGAGTCGACGACGTTGGCTCCGGCGGCGAGGCTGACTTTGTAGGTCTTGACAGCCTGGGCGGATCCGTCGTCGACGTAGACTGCGACGGTGGTGTCGACCTTCTTGTCGACGAACACGTTAGCGAGGAGGTAGAACTCTTCGGCTGCGAGGGACTCGTCAAGGGTCTGGGCCCCGAGGGTCATCTTCGCGGCGAGGGACTTCTCCTCGTCGTAATAAGTACCGAGAACCTCTGCGATCTCGGCGGGGACCTCGTCGGCGAACTCGGCTTCGACGGTCGGGTACTCGACATCGGTAGCGGTCGACTCGACGGCGACCACGGCGATGGCGAGGACGGCGGCCACAGCGAGAACTGCGAAGAGGTAGCCTCCTCTTTTCATTTGTTCAATGTTGCTCATGAGATTATTCTCCTTTTCGACCCTTCCGATTGCGGATGTCTCATATTCCGAAAGGGGAAGAGGGACACACTAATGGTTCCCTGTTGCGGTAGGAAGACAATGCGCGTTCTCTCACGCGCTGAGCAGATGTCGATTTCACGCACCGGCCAGTGGCCCTGGGGATCAGGTGCGCGCGTGCCTCGACGCTTCCGGAGCTGCAACCGAGCCCGTCCGACGTTTCGGCTTTCGGAGGGATGTACATGGAAAGGCCTCTGGACGTTTCCCGCGGGACCATCCCGCGGCCGCTGCCGTCCCGGCCTGCCGCTACGCGAATCGTGTACATCCTACCCCTCCGTTACGACGGATCGCCCCTGCGGACGTTTTGGCCGTATGGACCCGGCCCCGGCCTCAGCTTCGGGACGCCGTTCAACTTGCGTCCCTCCGTATCGGTCGGACTGAGCGTCGCTCAGTTTCCGTCGATTTCAGTCTCATTGCATTTTGAATTAAAAAGAAATGGATTTATGATTTAACATTATATCATATGCGGGGACATATACGTAGCACGCGGTCTAGCTGGCATGAAGGCTTGGCCGATAATATGCTCCGTCATAATTCTGACGGTGCTCGCCGCGACCGTCGTCGCGGAGGATTCCGACGCGCTCCCGAAGGGGGCGTCGGTGTCCATTGGGGAAAGAGATTATTCTGATATAGGGGCGGCGCTGGCCGCCGCGTCCCCGGGGGACACGGTCAAGGTCTGGTGCCCGGACTACAGGTCGGTGATACACGTCGGCGGCGACGTCTCCGTCCCGAAGGGTGTCACGCTCCTCCTGAGCTTCGACGGCTCCGACACGGACACCGTCGATGCCGACAGGGCGGACGATTCCAAATACTCGAGGAAGGTCGCGACCGACCGCGCCAAATACCAGACGACCACGGTCCAGGTCGATTCCAAGGCGACGCTCACCGTATACGGTAGGATCGCCGTCGGATCGATCCTCTCCTGGCCGGGCAACTTCGACTACCAGGGGCACACGTCCGGGGCACATGCGACGCTTACGGTGAACGGTTCCGTCGTCGTCGCCGACGGCGGCAGGCTGGACGCCTACGGCTTCGTCAACGGGAACGGGAAGGTCACGGCGTCCCCCGGTTCGATTGTTTCCCAACCGCTCATCGTCACCGAATACGTCGGCGGCGACTACGCCGCCTGCCAGTACAGCAACGGGCAGTCCATCTTCAACAGGTACGCCTTCCAGAACGTCAGGTGCGATGTCGAGTACCAACACGGTTCGGCCCTTAAAGGACTTGTGAACCTCTACGCCAACAACCAGTACAACAAGACCGAGGTCTCGCTCGTCGGGTCCTCGGACTCGCTTTTCCTCACCGTCGAGGGATCGTCCGTTACGACGACCTACGACCTGGACAGCTATCTGGAGTCGGACTGGGAGAGCAACATCTACCGCGACGTCGGGAAGATGACGGTCACCATCCGCGGCGGGGGTTCGCTCGGTTCCTTCAGCGTCACCGCCGAGGGAAGAACCATGGACACCTCCGAGGTGGTGATGTCGATACCGTACAACATCGACATAACGTTCGAGGACGGGAGCTACGTGCTCGACAAGAGGTTCAGGGTCCTGCCCGGGTCGGTCATGACCGTCGGCGCTGACGCGACGCTCGAGGTCACAGGTGAGCTCCACATAGTCGACGGGATGCACGACCACGTGTTCCGCGACAAGTACTACCCCCGCACCGAGACGCTGCAGGCCGGCGGGATGTCCGCCCTCGGGAGGATAGTGGTGAACGGTACCCTCGTCCTCGGGGACGGATGCACGTTCACGGGTCTGGTTGAAGCGGGGAAGGTCGGTGCGACCGTGAAGGTCTCCGAGAAGGTCTCCGTGCTCGAGGGGGATTTCGACTACGGCGTGGACGACGTGTTCCGCGCAGGGTTCAAGTCGTCGACCATCGACGACCTCGTCGTCAGGCACCTCTCGGCCAGGGTCGACGGTCCGGACGTGGAGGAGAACCTGGTCCCCGGAGGAGTGTACACGGCGACCGACGTATCGGGACACGTGTTCGCATCGTTCGACTACAGGGACGAGATCGAGGGTAGATCGGGAACAATAACCGTGGACGAGCAGGTCTACGGCACGTGGTCGCACGACCTGCCGCTTATCGAAGTGAACGTAACGCACACGTCGGGCGGGACCACGTCCCCTTCGGGGAAGGTGTTCGTGGAGAAGGGTTCCGACCTGACGATAACCGTCGTGCCGAACGACGGTTTCCGCATATCGGAGATGAAAGTCGGAGGGGAGAAGGTCCGTCCCGGGTCCTCGGTCGTTCTGAAGGCGGTCGGATCGGATACCACCGTCGAGATCGCGTTCCAGAAGGTTATCGGTATAACCTCAGGTTCGCTTTCCTCCGCGGACGCGACGGACCTGGTCTCACAGTACAACGAATACATCGGGACGTCGCCGGACACCGGTGCGGCGATCATCGTGACCTCCACCGGTGAAAGCGTCGACCTCGGTGCGGGATGCCTGAAGGCGATGTCCGAGAGCAGGATACCGTTCACCTTCGTGTTCGGGACGACGACGCTCACATACAATGGTGGCGGCGACGTCGCCGACGGCGCGACGCGCCTGTCGGTGACCTCGCCCGGGAACGGTGCGAAACTCCCGTCGGGGGACGCGGACGTCCTCGCCGACCTCCAGATCGCCATCCCCGCGGGCACACCGTTCACCGTGACCGCTCAAGTCGATACCGTAGACGGCGAACTCAGAGGGTTCACCTCCAACGGAGAGACGGACGTCTCCTACGATCCCGTGCTCGGAACCGTGTCCGCGATCACCGACTCGCCCGGACCGCTCGTCTTCGCCATATGTCACGAGAAGGGTGGCAGCATCCTGCCGATCGTCATCGTCCTGATAGCGATCATCGCAGTGATAGCGGTCGTGATCCTGTGGAAGACTAATTTAATTAAATTGAATAATAAAATCCGCCCTTGAAAATATGATACATGGAGGGTTCACGGCATGGATTCCAAGGAAGGTTGGAACAGTAAAAAGACCAAGAGGGTGGTGTGGGCGGTCGTCGCCGTCGTGATAGTCGCGGCCGCGGCCTACGTCTTCTACGACCTCAACGGCCACTCGTTCAGCCTGTGCGACAGGCAGGTCCTGGTCATCGCCACCAGCTCCATGGACGGGGACGTGACCGAGTACGAGATCGACTCGTTCCCCGCGAACACGCTGATCATGATCGAGAAGTTCGACACCTACGAGGAGAAGATGGAGCTGAAGGTCGGTGACGTCATATCGTTCAAGGTCGGGACCCTCCTGGACCACCATAGGATTATCCAGGACCACCTCGACCAGGGCTTCGTCATCACCCAGGGAGACAACGCCCCGTACACCGAGACGGTGTACATAGGGAGCATCAACGGGAAGGTCATCGGAACGAACCATCCGTTGGGCCTTCTGGTCGATTTCGTGCACCACAACGTCATCCTGCTCATCTTCGTGCTCATAGCGGCACTCGCTGTGGTGGAGTACTGGCAGTGGATGAAGAAAGGTTCGAAAAAGAAATGAATTGGACTTATAAATCTAGCGTGTTTAAAAGTTCCTACACAAAACCTCATTCATCAGACCCAAGTCGATGACACGGGCCGGGAGGTATGCATGACAGAAGAGATCCAAGAGGAAGACAACAGGAAGAAGTACGGACTCGTAATCCTCCTGCTCCTGCTGCTGATCGTCGGGCTGGCCATCGGAATAGGGTACGCCTTCACGACCACCGTCAGCAACGAGGGCAACGACGTGTCGCACGAGGAGTACGTGATCGACCTCTACACCTACGAGAACGGAACGTACACCGCAGTCGAGGACTACGCTTTCGACAAGCTCGACGTCAAGGTCGCAGCGAAGACCGTCACCAACGGAAACGGAAAGACCGTCACGTGGATCTTCGAACCATCGGACAAGATCCTTACGGACGACAAGACCTACGTGAAATACGAGACCAACAGTCTGGACAGCACCGGTGCCCACACCACCATGAAGATCACCGTCCACAACCAGGACTACCAGAACCTGCAGGTGAACGGTTTCAAGGCCACGGTCGGCACCTACAACCTCACCAACTTCGTCGAAACCCAGACCGGTGTCGACACGGTGTTCAGGTCCACGTCGTTCGACGTCGAGAACGGCACCCCGCTGAAGGTCACCCTGAGCTGCGAGATGAGCACCACTGCAGGTTCCTATGCGAACATGGCGGCCATCAGCTCCGCGCTCGACAACATCACCATCGACGTAGAGTTCGCAGCCGAACCCTACTGAGTAAAACCAGGACCGGACGGAACGTCCGGTCCATTTTTCCTCATATTCTGCACTGCGATTCAACGGTTTGCCACCTAAAGGTCAGGATACCGTTTACGCTTTCCATGATTGTGTAATTATTTTTACACTATCTGAAATGACGTATATTTTTCTACACTATAACAAAGGTTAACTATCCGCCGTCCCGTACAGGACCGTGACCCCTATCATCGGCAGAGAAACGGAACTTGGAGAGATGGAACGCAGGTATGCCAACCCGAACATCAAGACGCTGGCGATATGGGGTAGGAGACGCGTGGGAAAGACGGCCCTCATCAGGGAGTTCTGCAAAGACAAGCCGCACGTCCTCCTGACGGCGATAGAAGACTCGTACCAGGACTCCATGAAATCGTTCGACATGGCCCTGAACGACATCCTCGGGCCGATCGAAGGCAAATCCTCCGAACATTTCACCGATGTCCTGAAACGCCTTAATGATTTCAAAACAGATGGGAAACGCCCGGTGATCGTCATTGACGAATACACGTACCTTTGTGAGGAAGACCCATCGACCGATTCGTACCTGCAGATCTTCATCGATCACGATCTTCAGGATACAAACGCGTTACTCATCATCTGCGGTTCGGCTATAAAGACGATGGAGAGGATATTCACCGACGGAAAAGGAGCCCTCTTCAGACGCTTCATCGGACCGATGAAGATAGAACCTCTTTCCTACGGAACCTGCAGAAGGTTACATCCGAACATGTCCGAACCCGACCGTATGAGGCTTTATTCGCTGGTAGGGGGCATCCCCCTGTACCATCTGATAATGAACGGGGACACCGTCGAGGACTGCATAAAGGACAACATCCTCGGACCCTATGCCCCCCTCATGGAAGAAGCGAGTCTCGTTATGGCGAGGGAACTGGAACCTGCATCGACCAACCTGGCCATTCTGAGAGCCATATCCGACGGGCACACATCGGGGAAAGAGATTGCCGAGGCGACACACCAATCTAAAGAGAACTGCTACGTCAACCTGAGGAACCTCGAAACGATCGGCATCGTGTCACCGCTCGCCCCCATGTGCGGAGCCAACAGAAAGGAAAGGATATACAGGATAAGCGACAACCTCGTCAGATTAAATAACGAGGTACTGGTGCCTTTCTCGACGGTCGTATCAGGATCTGACAAGGATGGCGCTTACGACCGCGTATCAGGGGTGGTGAACACGTTCTACGGTCCGGGATTCGAGGAAATCTGCAGGCAATATATACGGGAACACCACACCTGCGTCGAAATGGGTACCTGGTGGGGGATGTCGGACGGGGAATCCACGGAGGTGGACATCGTAGCGCTGATCGGTGATGGGCAGGTGGAATCGCACCTGGTGTGCGAATGTAAATTCCGCAACAAGGAATGCGGTATGAGGGAATTGAACGAACTCAAGCGCAAAGCCGGATCG
>JAFVET010000026.1 GCA_017475875.1 Candidatus Methanomethylophilaceae archaeon | reverse complement strand
CTTTCGACGCCCCAAATAGAAATCGATGGCTCCGCCCATCGATGGATCGGGTGGTGCGGGGGCAACGATCCCGCCGGCCCGATCGCAGGTTCGATTCCAGCGATTCGACGATCTCCCGCTCGGAGATGTCCAACCGCCTCATCACATCGAACATCTGGTCGCTGTCACCGTCAAGGTCCAACTCATCGCCGTCTACCCTGACACGCGTGAACATCCACCTGTCCACCATGTCCTCGAAGGTCGTGAAGATCCCCCTGTCCCTCTTGAAGAGGTGGTTCACGAGGTTCCTCAGCAACGTGGCGACGGAGATCAGGAACAGTATGACGTTCTCCCTCTCCGGCGTCTTGAAGAACACCTGGTTGAGACCGACGTGGCCCTTCATGAGCTTGAACGTGTGTTCCTGGCGGTACTGCCCCAGGTACAGCCTGAGCACGGATTCGGGAGTGCATCCGTATCTGGGCCCATCGGGATGGTCGCCGTCGCACCCGTCCGGAGGACGGGGCAGGTTGGTGACTATGACCTCGAGGGATTCCCTGTCCGCAAGGATGTCCGCCCATTCCTCGTCGACGACCGGTTCGCACGACACCTTCCACTTGACGACGGTCCGAGGGACGTAGTCGGCCGGCGGCCGACCGCGTATCCCGCGTTTCTCGGCCTCCTCGGAGGACTCCAACGTCCATTTCAGACGATAGGCCGTGGACGTGAGCTCCTCCTGCACCGATCCGACGGCCAGCATCGCATCGGCGTCCGAACCGAACACCTTCTTCGACAGCTCCTTCGCCTTCTTCTCCGCCGTCTTCAGATCGGAACGGATCATCGATGCCCTGCGATCGGACATCATCTTCTCCGAACGGAACGGAACGAACCTGAGTTCCCTACCGGGCCTTCTGGTCCCGTCCTCGCCGACAGGGCCGTCGGTCATCGCCGTCACGTCATGGAACCAATGTCCGACCTTCGCGTCGGACATCTCCCCCCAGCCCTCGTTGAACATCTCTAGCCCGATGCGGTCCTTGATGGACGACGAGAAGTTGACGGGCACCTTCGCGACGATGCCCAATCCCCCTTCGTCGGCGGCTTCCATGATCTCGGCATTGGCACCCTTTGAATCGGTGACCACCACGGTCCTCGACGGTTCGACGTTGTCGAGGACGAAATTGATCGCGTCCAGATCCATCTCGGCATCCGTCGTGTTCCCATCATCGGGGACGGAGTATCTCAGGATGCCTGCGTTGTCGGTTATGCTGTTCAGAGAGTACAGGCGGAAATCCGTACGGCCTTCCTTGTCGATTCCGAATTCGGGTTTGGCGGCGTCGGATTCCTCGTCGGGTTCGTCGATGACGAAGGTCCTGACCTTCGTCTGGTCCAGGTGGAGCACATCGGCGACTATGCCATAGTCGATCTCAAACCTCTTGGAGATGTCCCATACGAGCTGCTCCCTGTCCGCGGGATAGATCGCATCCAATCCTCTTGCCAGAGCATGGTCGTTCAGCATCTCTAGGTCCACTTGTTTCCCAAGTATCCCCGACAGGGGCATGTGTTCGTACACCGAGGCGATCTTGTACAGCGGTATGCGTTTGTTGCGGAGGCAGGTCGCTCCGATGAGGATCAACGCCACTTCTCCCGGTGTCAGATTCCTCTGGTTCCGGTCGAACTTGCACCTGGAGTCGATCGTTTCCACTAGACCCTCCTTCCTGAGGATTGTGAGCGTTATCGCCAGCGTCGCCGGCGTCCATGTCCTGATCCTTGCCTTCATCCTGCCTCTGATGTGACGACCTTAGGGGCCGAGCCTGGGACCTTCGAATTTTATATTTATAGGCATATATATCAGAAGCAAAGCTTCTGATTATAATGCCTTAAATATAACCTAAGTATATCAAGCTATCGGGACCTGAAGGCAGCACCTAGCGTGAGCTATCGACCGGAGAACAGAAAGCCGAAGAAAACGGGCCGAAAACCCACAAAAAATGGTCGGATCAAAAAGAAAACAGAGGGGTGTCGAAGATACG
>JAFVET010000025.1 GCA_017475875.1 Candidatus Methanomethylophilaceae archaeon | reverse complement strand
CACTTCTCTAAAAATCACAGCCCCCGAAAGGGGGCCTTCTCATAGTTCTTGGAGGACTCTTCTTGCCCAAGGCACCGTGTCCTCATATTCATCGCGTCCGAACGCGAGTTCGTCCGGCAGCTCCCCGAAGATGCGGGATTCCATCTCACTCGCCTCGGATACCCTACCGAGGAGCCTTGCGGCGCAGACGTAACATGTGCCGATGTCCCGTATGCCCCATATCTCGATGTCGTAGCCAGCCTCCTCGACGAACTCCCTGCGGGCGGCCTGCTGGGGCGTCTCGCCCTCCTCTATGTGTCCGCCGGGCATCTCCCAACCTCCGCGACGTTGGTTACGGACCATGAGGAACCCTTCGTCTGAGAAAGCGACGGAATACACCGTACCGTGCAAATCGACACCTCTCGAAGACGACCATCGCATGGTCCTTCTCATACGAACCCAGCCACTGGACCTCCAAGGGCGCGTACCCCCTCGACCCGAGCGTGTCGAGGAAACGGTCGAGGACGACCTTCGGATCGGAGGTTACGTCTTCGGAACGGGTCTTGAGGGCCACCATGCCGACCGGGGCCGAGAACGCCTCCATGTTGTCGCACGCGATGTCTGCCTGTCTCTTCTGGGCGACGTCCTGGTAGACCACGTCGACCTTTTCCACGAACGCGGAATACGTATCCGGATCGGTTGCGTCCCCCAGGATCGGCATCATGTTGGACCTGCCTCCACTGTTCGAGACCAGTTCCCTGAACATCCTCGGGGCGATCTCCACACAGTACACCCTGCCTTCGTCGCATATGTCCGCGACGTGGGAGGGCGTGGTCCCGCTCGACGCTCCGAGGTAGAGGACGTGGGAATCCCTCCTGAACGGAAAGGTACGGCCCCCGACCTTCAGATATGCGGAGAGTTTGCTGCGACGCGGATCCCATTCGCGGTACTCCCTCCCTGACACGGACAGGAGACGTTCGCCGTATACGCGCCTCCCGGGATTCGAGGATACGGTATACAGTCTGCCACGTTCCTCGTACACACGGCCGAAAGTACCTTCAAGCAGATCCATGCGCCAACGATGCCGAGCTACGATTTAACGGTGAGGACGAACCTGCGTAACATCCATTATCGATGAGCGCTTAGCCGTCGGCATGATCGGCCTCGAGGACCTGGCGGGGATAGCGGATGCGGTCCGTTCCGCCATCGGCAAGATACCTGACTCCCGTTCCAGGGGGGAGACCGTCTGCATGGGAGCGGACGGGACGCCTACGTCTCAGATAGACAAGATCGCGGAGAACGCCGCGCTCATGTACATCCAGCTCAACTCCCTGCCCGTGAACGTCCTTAGCGAGGAGATCGGCTACGTCGACAACGGTGCCGACGAGGTCCTCGTACTCGATCCGATAGACGGAACGTCCAACGCCATAGCGGGTGTCCCGTATTACACGGTCTCGATGGCCGTTGGGACGAGTTCCCTCTCGGACATACGCCTGGCATACCTCCTGAACCCCGCGACCGGCGACGTTTATTCGGCTGAAAGGGGAAAGGGGGCGTTCAAGAACGGAAAGAGGATGAGCGTCCGCCATCCCGACCACAACGACCTCTTCATGATGATATATCTGGGGAACTCGTCCTCCCCGGACTCCTACGACCTGGCCAAGAAGGTGAAATCCTCGCGCTCCTTCGGATGTGCGTCCCTCGAGATGGCCCTGGTGGCCGAAGGCGAGGCCGACGGCCAGTTCATGAAGGCGGAGAACTACTCCCGCGGGGTCCGCGTGGTGGACATCGCTGCGAGCGTGCTGCTCCTCCGCGAAGCCGGAGGGGAGGTGTTCGGGATGGACGGTTCTCCGCTCGACATGCCCTTCGACCTATCCCATCGTGCTAACTTCATCGCCGTCGGGGAGAGGTCGGTCTACGAGCGCATAGTACACGGTGAAAGCGCGGAGATAGGGAAGAGGTACGGCATCTACACGAACGTGAACGTCCGCAACGCGGTGGAGTACACGAAGCAGACCCTGGCTGCCCTCGAGGGTCAGAAGGTCTACCTCGACAAGGAGATAGCCGAGGTGATGGGCGTCCCCGGAGTCCCCTTGGAAGAGATGGACGTCGACGTCGTCATCGTCATCGGCGGGGACGGGACGCTACTTAGGGCCCTGCAACACACCGATTCGCTCGTCGTGGGCATCAACGGGGGCAGCGTCGGTTTCCTTTCCGAAATCGACCGCGACCACATCGCCGAAGGGATCGGAAGGCTCCTGAGGGCCGAGTACACCGTTGACCAGAGGCCGAGGCTGAGCTGCTGGTACGACGGCGAGGAGATACCGGATGCCGTGAACGAAGTGGTCATCCATACCGCGTCCGTCGCGAAGATCAGACATTTCAGGGTGTACGTCGACGACATACTCGCGGCGGACTTCCGCGCGGACGGGATAATCGTGTCGACCCCGACTGGTTCCACGTGCTACGCGATGAGTCTGGGTGCCCCTTACATGGATCCGAACGTCGACGCCCTCCTGGTGGTGCCGATGGCCCCGTACAAGTACACGACGCGTCCCTTCGTGGTCCCCGCCGCATCCAAGATCACGATAGAGAACGTTATGCCGAAGGACTGCCTCATCGTCCCGGACGGACAGTCCGAGGAACCGATGGACGGGTGCACCTCGCTGGACATCGTCGCTTCCACGAGGAAGGCGAGACTGATCCGCTTCGACCGCGACTTCTACAGCCGCGTGAGAGAGAAACTGGTGAACGGGGCATGAGCGACAGCATCGTCGGTGTGGACATAGACCTGATAGACGGTCTGAACGAGGCGGCCAGGTCCACCTATCCCGACGAGTTCCTGTGCCTCATCCGCGAGATAGACGGGGTCCTGTCCGAGATGGTCATGATACCGGGCACGGTGTACGGCGACAGCCACAGCTTCCTTTCGCAGTGGATGGCCCCCATCGATTATTCCATCGCAGGTTCAGCCCACTCCCACCCCGGCTATTCCAACGAGGCCTCGGACGCGGACAAGGATTACTTCAGCAACATGGGCGGCGTCCATCTGATTACGTGCCAACCCTACGACAGGAAAAGCTGGCAGGCGTACAACTCCAAGGGGGAGAAGATAAAGCTCCCCGTCATTTACTGACCGATCGCGCAGCGCTGGAGGATCTCCTGCGCCACCTCTTCCATTCCCACGAGGAAGGCCTTGTCCGAGGATTCGCAGATCAGGTGCGCCACCGAAGCGTCCTCGTCCAGGCGTATGTAGAACCATCCACCGTCGAGTTCCACGCGCCAGCCCACGTTGCGGACTACGTTCGCATCCTCCATGTCTCCGAGCTGAAGCTCCAGCACCCTGCTGAACTCCAACGGCGTGCAGCTCACCTCGAGATGGCTCACGCTCCTCCCGTAATCGGGTATGGCCGCACAGGTTTTTGCGAGGCTGTGGTCCTCGGCGAACCTCAACACGTTGATCGAGGTGAGGATGGGGTCGGGGAAAACGCTCCCACCGAGCACCGGACCGAACTCCGTGTATCCGAAATCGGCTCCGGTTTCCGCTACCATCGTACAGATGGATCCGAGATACGGTTCAGAATACGAGATCTCGGCAGACCCCCCGGTTTTTTCCAGACCGACGTCGAGCTTGCCGGCCAAGGCGTCCACGATGCACCCGGGAACGTCTATGGGCAGGACTGCCTTTTCGACTCCGAGTCCCATCGCCAACACTGCGGCGACCTTCTCGCGCTCCAGGACCGTTCCGCTCT
>JAFVET010000281.1 GCA_017475875.1 Candidatus Methanomethylophilaceae archaeon | reverse complement strand
TTTCGCGAAGAGAGGTTGGATTTGTGGAAGCGTTTTCCGTCCACCGGCGGATTCGTCATGAGATAGGTGTAGAATGGATTGGTGTACTCCGAACCCATGTAATTGTCAATATCCGTACCCATCTTCTGCAGGACGCGTATGAGGGTGTTGCGCATGTTAAGGATGTCTTCGAAAGGTATGTCCTCGAGAATGCTGTTCATCCAATCGTTGGTCTCGTCCATGGTCTTGCGAGCCAGTTTCTTGCCGATTTCGGTAAGGTAGATCTTATAGTTGCGGCTTTGCTCCGTGATGCGGTCGTCGTAGATCATCCCCTTGGACCGCAGGACTTTGATCACACGGTTCGTATTGGCTGGATCCATATCCAGGAATTCGGAGAGTTCTTTCTGTGACATCGGCCCCTGGAGCTCCAAAGCTATGAGATACACGGCATGCGCGCTTGTGAGGCCGTATTGCGATACGGACTCCGTCATGTGCTCGCGCATCGACATGCTCATCCGGTCGAGGAAGACCGGCAGATAGGAGTTCCAGTAGATCTCGTTGTCAGACACCTTTTCTTCCTCCGATAATGATGATAGGGGTATTCAGCCAATCTGCAGAGGGTTTATAAAGTATAAATATAAAAGAATCTCCCCCGAGGGGGAGATGTTTTGAACGGACGGCATCAGATCTTCTTGAAGAACTTCCTTGCCAGATATATCAGCAGGACGTCCATGCAGAGGACGAACCCTACGAACACCACGTCGGCACCCGGGAAGGCGAACAGATCATCCATTCCGAACATTTAAATCACCTCAACATGGAATCGATCGCCTGAAGACCGTATTCGGTCAGACGGTACTTGGAAATCATCTTGCCCGGTGCGAAATGCGATCCGTCGTCGACATCCTCCTCGAGCGGTTCGAGCAGGCCGCTTATCGACAGTTCGGCCAACCAGAACCTGGCGGTGAACCTCCAGTACTCCGAATCCGACAGTCCCTCCTCCTTCAGGATGGCGTCCACGGCCTCGTAATCCCACATGTCACGGTTCTCGAAGTACATCAGCATCCTGGACTTCATCGGGAGTTCCTTAGCCATCCACTTCACCTCCGGAGACCTCGTTTCCACGTTCCCAGTACATGACGAACGTTCCTGCGATCGCGATCACAGAACCTACCACCAGCAATATGTTGAGCGGTTGGCCGAGGAATATGAACAGGGCTATCATCGATACTGGTACGTACATGTTGCAAAGGCACAGCGTCCTACCGACCCCGATGAGTGGGAACGCCTTGTATTGGGCGGCGTAGCAGAAACCGAGGGACAGGGCGCAGACTGCCATCCAGAAGAGGAAAGGCACGGAGCTGAACGTCTGGGCCATGCAATCGAAGAACTTGTCCGGTCCCACGATGACGAGCAACAGGGGCAGCATTATGATGCACCAGAAGACGAACTCGATGAAGAACCTGACAGGAAGGCTGGCGTCGGCGTCGGTGATGTTGAGTGCCCTGATCGAGAGGTTCCCTTCGATTCCCCATCCAATGACCGACATGAACGCTCCCAGGTACCCAAGGAGTACGTTTCCATCGCTTGCAGGATGAAGGATGTTGTCGATCATGTCGGTGGGGTTCAGGATGATGACTCCTCCGACCACGATGACCACTATCCCGATTATCGCCTTGATCGAGAACTTCTCATGGTTGAAGACCCTGGCTACAAGCGCTCCGACGACGCAGCTCAGGAGCGAAACCGATGCCGCGAAGGTCGCACCGATGTAACCCGTTGCGAGCGCACTTCCGAATATGGCCATCGGTCCGCCGCAGAGTGCACCGAAGAAGAGCCACTTGAGGATCTTCCTGTTGGTGATGACCCTCTTGTATTCGCGGAGCTTTCCGGTGGCACCTGCCCAGACCGCCGTCAGGATCAGTCCGAACATCATCGCTTGGACGAAAGCGTCGAGGTACGAACCCACGAGGTATCCGCTGTCCGGGTTTTCGAAATTGTATAGGACGCTGAGTGGTTCGATGCCCCATATCGCCTGGAGAGGGACATATCCTATGCCCCACATCACAGCTGTCAGGAGCGCCCAGATGAAACCCCACTTGACACGGGCCTTCTTCTGTGCGCTTATGATCGCCGCCTTGTCAGCTGTTAATTCCGACATATTTGTTACCTCCGTTATTTGAAAAAGGGTCGGCCCCACAGGGGCCGAGAACGGGATTCAACGGTGGAGACGGGCCACCTCCCTCAGGTGGTTGCAGCAAGCGATGTCGATGTCGAGAATGTCCTCGATGTTGAACTTCGCCTCTATCCCGTATGGGGCACCGCCTATGGTCGTTATCACGCCGAGGCCGTGCTCCTCGCGGAACACCCTCATGAAGCATTCGTCGGACAGGTCGTCGTAGCCGACGCCGAGCTTGTCCATGACGTATTTCTTGGATTCGGAGATTTTGCACTTGTTGCGCAGTTGGACCCTTCCCACAAGGTCTCCCACCGTGCGCATTCCTCCGAGACCGGAACTCGTGTAGTGGGTGACCAGGCCCATGGGGTCTCCCATGCCGACCTAAAGTCCGTCGACGTGCGCGATCTCGATCATGCACTTGTCGGCACGGGTGATGGCATCAATCGGGGGTGTCTCGAACATAGGGGTCCCGCCCACGCCCATGCCCATGTTGACCTGCAGGGGGATTTTGGACACTTTAGAGCATTCCTTCACCATCGTGACCGCACGTGCGACGTTCCAAGCCGTGGACTTGGATGTGTTGGTGTTGACTACGGGCCCGAACGTCGAGACGCCGGCGGCCTCCGCCAGTTTTACCTGCTGGTGGGGGTAGAGTCCTCCCGCGATCTGGCCGTTGTACTCGCACATCCCGCTGACACCGAGGACGGTTTCAGCGGACATCCCCATCTGGATGTCCGCATCGGGATACGACTTGCGGAGTTTCTCCACTGCCTGGAGGGATCCGACGAAATCGAGGTCCCCTCCGGATGCGGTGGTGTCGAAGTCGAGACCGTCGATACCGGTGGAAAGGATCCTCTCTCCGATGTACACGATGTCGTCGCGCATCGCCTCCATCGCTGCATTCCCTGCCTCCATGGCTTCGTCTATCTTGAATTCCCTGAGGAGGTCGGGCGGGTTGCCGAACGGGCCGGTCGGCTGATAGTAGAGTCCGATGTTCGGCCTGAACATGTAGAGCATAGGGATGACCGTGTTAGCCATGACGTTTTGGCAATGGGCCATCTCCATCCCTATCACGGGTTTGATCTGCTTTGTACTCGGATCGAAGTATGCGACTTCGAAGGTATCCATCCCTAGCGCACGCTCGTGCACCTGTATCGCTGCGGTACGGCTCATCTCCAGGGCGGGACTCGAAGATCCGTTGTCGTTGAGGAGCTTGAGCTCACCGCCGTCCTGGGTGAGGATGACCTCCTCTCCCGGCTCGACCGAGACCGTCCTTCCCTTCTCGCACATTATGTCGACGATACGGGATATGTCGTCTTCCGTCAGGGCCGGGATCTCCGCACAGTCCACAGCGTTGTTAACTCCATCCTCGACGTCGGCGCGGATCTCCTCTTTGGACATCCACTTGCGTCCTCCGTCACCCATGCGCATACGGTATTCGGCTACCATTCCTACACCTCTTGTGCGTACCGAAGCATATCCGGGAAGGTCGCTTCCGATGTGGAACGGCTTTCCAGATATCTCCAGAACACGCTTAATTTGACACCTCAATCTAGAGTATATATAGGTTGATGCGTCAAATAAAATAATCAAGTAACAACCCTATCATATTGACAAGTCAATGAATAATATTGATTAATCATCTCAAATT
>JAFVET010000003.1 GCA_017475875.1 Candidatus Methanomethylophilaceae archaeon | reverse complement strand
GACGGTTATCTCCATTCCATCGGAGAGGATCTCGGTGGCGTTGCCGGTACCGACGACACAGGGGGTTCCGAGCTCCCTCGAGATGATTGCGGCGTGGCAGGTCATGCCTCCCTCGTCGGTGACGATTGCGGCGGCCCTGCTCATGGCCGGAACCATGTCGGGCATGGTCATCTTGGTGACGAGTACGTCTCCTTCCTTGATGGCATCGAGACTCATGGTGATGTCGTAGATCACCACGCGCCCTGTGGCGAGACCGGGACTGGCACCAAGGCCGCTCGTGATTATGTCGTCGCTGGAAGTGGGCTCCCCGGCGGTCTCGTTGGTGGCGGAGTCCCCGGTGGCCGTGATGGGGCGCGCCTGGACGATGTACGCCTTGCCGCCCTCGATGCACCATTCCATGTCCATCGGTTTCTGATAGTGTATCTCGATCTGCCTTCCGATCTGGGCAATCTCCTGGACGCGGTCGTCCGGGATCTTCTGGACCCTGACCATGTCCGACGGCATGTCGACCTTCTCCACACCGCCCTGTTCTCCGCGGACGTATTTCCAGGTCTGGGTGGAGATCCTCTTCTTGACAACCCTCATGTTGCTCTTGTCGACCACGTACGTGTCGGGAGTGACTTCGCCACCCACTATCGCCTCGCCGAGGCCGTATCCGGCTTCGATGACGATCTGCTCGGCGCCACTGTTGGGGTCGACTGTGAACATTATACCTGAGAACTCGGAGTTGACCATCCTCTGGACGACGACCGCGAGCTTGACGTCCCTGTGCGAATATCCCTGTTTCTCACGGTAGGCTATCGCACGGGCGGTGAACAGTGATGACCAGCACTTGCGAATCTTGTCGAAAAGGTCCTCGTCGTCCTTGACGTTGAGATACGTTTCCTGCTGACCGGCGAAACTCGCGTCGGGAAGGTCCTCCGCGGTCGCGCTCGACCTGACCGCGACGAAACCGGTCGGACCGTTATCAAACAGGAGTTTGTATTTCGAGACTATCTCCGATTTCAGATCGCTCGGGATGTCCTTCGTCTCGAAGAGTTCCCTGATCTTGGCCGAGGCCTCGGTCAATGAATCGTCCGACGACCGGTCGATACCATCGAGAAGAGCGGTTATGTCGTCGAAGATCTTACTGGAATCAATGAAATAATCATAGGCGGCCGTCGTGAGAACGAACGCCTCGGGAACCGGGAAACCGGAGTGAGTAAGTTCCCCGAGGTTGGCACCTTTTCCACCAACGAACGGGACATCGTCTACACGCAGCTCCTTGACATGTACGATTCTATCAACCATTGCAGAACCTCTGCACGAAGGACAGCTCCTTCTATGATGCTGCGACGGGGTGGCCCTTATTAAATTGTTTGCAGAAAAGAAGCCGATAAATCGGATTAGACCTGTACCATTTGCGTTTTAATGTCAAAAATGCCTATTTTTGTATATGAATATTGTACATTTATATTGATATTAAGTTGATTAATACTAATTTGTACATCATTAATCTAGAACAAACATATTTTTAATATTGAACAATATCCTGGATTGTGACATCCATCACGATTCAGTGGGGGTACGACGGAAAAGACCGCGCCATGGAAGCCTACTCGGCCCTGGCCAACGGCGACGGGGGGACGATATCCATCCTCCACGACGTGGACGAGACGGGGCCAGAAATCGTCTCATCCATCAGGAAGGAAATGAGGTTGCCAGGTACTGTGAGCTGCTACCTCCTGACGTCGGGGATGTACAGCGAGACATCCTCCCCAATCGTGAAGATTGAAGTTCCCCGCGCCGAAAGGAGCGACCGTCCCGTACTAGCCCACGGGGAGGCCTATATCTTCGACAACGGGGAAGTGAACAGATGTTCCAACCCGATGAGGACCTGTATGGAGCGCGACGCTTCGGACAGACCCGACGACAGGGACCCAGTGGACGAACTGACCGTGGACGCACTCGACAAGGGGAGCATACGCCGTTTCCGGAACATAATGCGCAGCGTCCGTCCGGACCACCAGTGGAACATAGAAAGTGACGAAGCCTTCCTCCGCGACATATCCGCGACGGTCCCGACGCCCACTGGCACCCGTCCCACCAAGGCGGGGCTTCTGATGTTCGGTAGAGAGAACGACATAACCACCGTCTTCCCTGGATTCAGGCTGGAACACAGGGAGCTCATGGGACCGGACGACTCGGAGAGCTACGTCATCCTCAGCTACGACGGGGAATGGACGGGTAACCTGTTCTCCTTCTATTCTCTTGTTTCTGCGCGCATAGCCTTCGAGTTCCACCATTCGGACCAACACTCCCCCAACGAGGGGTCCGTCAGGGAGTGCGTACGCGAGGGACTGGTCAACGCCCTTTGCCACTCCGACTACCACGGCGTAGGCGGAATCGTCTCGGAATACCGGAAAGGCTCGGTCAGGATCTCCAACCCTGGCACTCTAAGGACGAGACCAGGTACCGGGGCAGACCCGCGCAACCCGGCGATATGGCGCATGTTCAGGCTCATAGGCACGGCGGCCGGGCGCGGAACGGGACTCGAACGCATGTACGAGGCGTGGGACTCGATGGGGCTGGTGAAACCATCACTCGAATGGGGCGATTCCCCCTGCAGGGTGAACCTCGTCCTCGGCACGACCCGCCCGTTGGAACTGGACCCATTGGACGAGATCATCCTCGGAATGATGCAGAACAATGGGAAATGCACCGTACAGTCCATCGCCGAAGCGCTCAAACTGTCGGTCTCGGCGGTCAACGTCCGCATCCGCCACCTCAAGGAAAAGGGAGCGGTGGAGCGCATCGGCGGCACGAGGGGAAAATGGGTTATCCAGAACACCTACCGTAATCTACGAAATTCGTAATAATGATACGGATACCTGCATATTAACTGCGGTTTTCTACAATTTAACAGTACCTTAACCCTTGGAAAGTGAAAAAACAGTAGAAGACTTTATATGACTGCCGATATACAGTAATCTCCGTGGTCTTCATGGACATGGAAATATGTTGGCACGGGAGGGGAGGACAGGGTGTCGTCACTGCGAACGAGATCCTCGCCGAAACCGCCATCGCCGCAGGGACGTACGTCAAGGCCTTCCCGGAATTCGGACCGGAGAGGATGGGTGCACCCATCAGGGCTTTCGCCAGGATTTCTGAGAATCCCATCAGGATTCACAGCCAGGTATACGAGCCCGACATCGTGATCATCATGGACGGGACGCTCGTCGGAAAGGTGGACGTCACCAAGGGTGCCAAGAAGGACACCATCATCCTCGCTAACTACGGCGGATCCCCCAAGGAACTCGCCGATGCGCTGGGAACCGATGTGGAGTGCCATACTCTGGACGCCATCAAGATCTCCATCGAGGAGATAGGCAAGCCGATGGTGAACACAGTTATGCTCGGAGCCCTCATCAAAGTCAAGCCGTTCATCGGCTACGACATGCTCGAGGACCAGATCACCAACAAGTTCACCGGCAAACTGTCCGACAAGGTCATTGTTAAGAACCTCTCTGCTCTCAAGAGGGGATACGAGGAGGTGCAGTGAATGGTACTCGCCAACGTGAAGGACCTCGTGGTCGGAGGCCGCATTATCAAACCCGGTTCGTCGGAGAACTACTTCACCGGTGACTGGAGAAGCTACGTTCCCGTCGTCGACCAGGACAAGTGCATAGACTGCTACACCTGCTGGATCTACTGTCCCGACAACAGCATAGTGTTCAGGGACGACCGCATGTCCGGTTTCAAGCTCACGCACTGCAAGGGATGCGGGATATGCGCGAAGGTGTGCCCCAAGAAGGCCATCACCATGAAGGAGGAGTGAGTATGTCGCACGATATCGCAATCAACGGAGACAACGCGGTGGCCCTCGCCTGGAAACAGATCGATCCGGACGTCTGCGCAGCCTATCCGATCACGCCTCAGACCATCATCGTCGAGAAGTTCGCCGAATACGTGGCGAACGGCGACGTCAGCACGGAGTTCGTCTGCGTCGAATCCGAGCACTCCGCCCTGACCCTCTGTACCTCTTCCGAGTCTGCGGGCGCCAGGACCTTCACCGCCACCGCCTCGCAGGGTCTCGCCTACATGTGGGAGATGCTCCCCATCACCGCGTCCATGAGGCTCCCGCTCATCATGGCCGTGGCCAACAGGACCGTCAGCGGACCCATCAACATCAACAACGACCACGGCGACGCCATGTCCG
>JAFVET010000280.1 GCA_017475875.1 Candidatus Methanomethylophilaceae archaeon | reverse complement strand
TGGTACAAGGAAAGGAAACCTCACGGAGATTCTGGAGGCACAGGCCGCGTCCGTGAGGGCCATCACCGGACTGGACGTGGATGTGGCCTACTTCCGTGTGAGCTCACCGACCATACCCGAGGCCCTCGAGGCCATGGCGTCGCGCGGAATCGACCGCGTGGTCGCCGTGCCGTTCTACATCGCCGAGGGGACCCTCACCCGCGAACTCATACCCGAGAAGCTCGGACTCCAGAAGTACCAGAACCTCGGAGAGGTCTCCGTCGGGGGGAAAAACGTGGTGGTGTACCTCGCTTCGGCGTTCAACTTCAACAATATCGTCACTGATATCATCAGCAGCCGCATCGCGGCGGCCGGGGGTGACTGCGACTCGGGGATCCTCCTGCTCGGTCACGGAACCCGCGACTCCACCCTCATGAACAGGGAAGTCGTCGCCCACAACGCGAGACGTCTCAGGTGGAAAGGGTTCGACCACGTGGAGCATGCGTTCAACGAGTTCTGCGAACCCTCCATCAAGGACTCCATCGCCAAACTCGCCTCCGAGGGAGTCGACAAGATCGTCTGCGTCCCGGTGTTCATTGCCATGGGGCTCCACCTCGGACTCGAGATCCCCGAACAGATCGGCATCCCGCCCTACAGCGACGGCGGAGTCATCGAGGTCGATGGAAGGAAGATAGAGGTCAGGTACACCGCCCCGCTCGGCGACGACCCGCGCCTCGCGACCTTCGTAGCCAGGAAAGCACTGCAGTTCCTGAGGTGATTGGACGAAGGTACTGATTCTCGACGCCACGCACGGCGGACAGGTCCTGACCCGCCGGTTCATAGGGAGGGGGGACGATGTCACCCTGGCGGACGTCTACCGCATCGCTCCGAAGGAACTCGTCGACGAGATGACCGGCATCGGTGCGAAGGTCGTCACGGGCGCGCCCGAGGGGGACTTCGACCTCGTCACGATGCCCTGCCACTGTCCCGACACCTTCCTGGAGAACTGCACTTACAGGGAACGCGTCTGGTTCTCGCAGTGCGTGAACATGTTCATGGAGGACCGCAGGAAGAGGATCGAGGTGACGGGCGTCAAGGGGAAGACCAGCACCTGCTACATCCTCGCCCACATCCTCGACGCCTGCGGATACACGGTCTACCTGAGCACCTCGCGCGGTGCCGGACCGTTCGTCGGCGGCAGACATGACATCCGGAGGCTGGTGAGCATCGCTCCGCCCTACCTCCTCGAACTCCCGGCGGGCGATTACGACTACATGATCAACGAGATCTCCCTCGGCGGTTCCGGCAAGGCAGACGTCGCTTGCATAACCAACATACTGGACGACTACGGCATCGCGAAGAACAGCCGTCGCGCCCACGAGGCTAAGAAAGACATCCTGACCACACGGGGCGTCAACCTCGCCCCGTCCGGGGACGTGAATGTCTGGAAGCCCTACGGCAAGGAGATAACTCCTTTCGCGGTCTCCGTCGGAATCGTCGGGGAACCGGTCTTCGGGAAGGGCCTGGAGATATCTTTGGACTACGACGGCCCTACCAGCGTCACACTCGACCCGGGATACCTCTCGGTCGAATACCTCACGGCCATCGAGGCCGCGTGCAGCATCGCGCACGCCCTGCGCATACCCCGCGACGACGTCGTAGGTGCGCTGAAGACCTTCAAGGGCGTGCCGGGACGCGGAGAGATCTCTGAGAAGAACGGTGTCAAGACTGTTTTCGAACGCAATCCGGGCATATCCCACACGTCGGTCAGGTGGACCCTGTCCTGTCTCGAGCGGATGAACGCCCTGGACCGCGCGGTGCTTATCATCGACCCCGTTTCCAAGAAGGTGTGCGACAAACTCGACCGCGACCTCATCGAAAAGGTCGCAGAGGAGTTCGGGGTCCCGCTGATCGTCACGAATGGCGACGGCACGGAACCCGAGGTTTCCCCTGAATACCGCACGGTGATCCGTATGATCAAGGAGGGCTACCAGTGACGTCCGTGCACCCCCGGCCCAACCCGATCGTGGCTGCAATGTACACCTCGAGGGACATGGATGTGGACGTCATAATCGTCCACGGCCCCGCGGGATGCTCCTTCATGGCCTCGCGCCCGTTGGAGAACGCGGGGGTGCATGTCCTCACCTCCTCGATGAAGGACGGCGACCTGATCTTCGGCGGCGGTCCCAAACTGGAGGCCGCCCTGGTCGAGGCCAAGGAACCCTTCCACCCGAAATCGATCGCGGTCGTGGCCACATGTGCGAGCACCATCATCGGCGACGACATCGGTGCGATCATCGGACATGCGGACCTGGGGGACACGGTGTGCTTCCCGATAGACTGCCACGGTTGCATGGAGAACAACACGGACGGTGCCATCAAGGCCTTGGAGGCCGGAGCCGTCGCCGGTTTGATCCCGGTGGAGGAGTACCACCGCCAGAGGGAGCTCCTGAAGGCGGCCACGGACCTCGAGAAACGCAGGGGCATGGCCGGGAGGACCTACCTCCAGCCGGCCGTGAGCCCTACGAAATACGCAGTATGCAAGAAGATAATCGACGCATTGTCCGCTGGTAGGAAAGTGGCGGTGGTGATGATCGCCAAAAAGGAACTGGCCTACCGCTTCGCCGACATGTTCCTCGCCGTAGAAGAAGCACATAGCAAGGTCGGCGGGGAGGTCAGATACTTCGCCAACCTGGACGGATCCGTGGGACTCCCGAGGATCCGCAGGTACGTCGCGGACATAGACCGCGACCTCGGAAAAGACGGGGTGAAGATCCACGAGGTCATCGGCGGACTCGACGAATACGCCGTCGTCGGAGACAGGATGAAGGAAGCGATAGACGGATACGCACCGGACCTCAGGATAGTCCTGGGGATCTGCCACGCGCTTCCGGACCTGCGTCCCGACGACATACTGGTGACGGACCAACCCAGGGAACTCAGGAACTACCTGGAACAGGGACTCACGGCCGTCGGCGAGATATCGTCCCACACGATGGTCATGGGTGCCGAGGGCATAGTCCGCCTGGAGACCGCCGACACCATTCGCGTCATGCTGGTGGACCTATGAGGGGGTTCCTGATCGCCGGTACCGGCAGCGGGGTCGGAAAGACCACGCTCACCGCGGGGATCCTCTCCTCCCTCTCCAAGAAGATGAGGGTGCAGCCGTTCAAGGTGGGTCCCGACTTCATAGACCCGATGTACCACACGGCGGCCACCGGTCGCGCCTCCAGGAACCTAGATTCGTTCATGATGGACGGGGACACCATCCGCAACCTCGTCGGCTACTGCTCGAAGGATGCGGACCTGTGCGTGGTCGAAGGCGTCCGCGGATTGTATGAGGGGTCAGCCGGCGATTCCGACCTCGGTTCCACCGCCCACATCGCCAAGATGCTAGGGCTCCCGGTCGTCCTCGTTGTAGATGCGGGCTCCCTTACGAGGAGCGCGGCCGCCATTGTGAACGGTTTCCGCTCCTTCGACCCGGACGTGAGGAT
>JAFVET010000024.1 GCA_017475875.1 Candidatus Methanomethylophilaceae archaeon | reverse complement strand
GCGACGGCCGCGGCACCCTTGGCGACCTGCTTTCCCGCATCGGCCTTCTTGGTCTCCTCGACGGGTTTCTTGGCTTCAGGGGCTTTGTTATCCTGTTGCTCCGTCTCGGTCGGTTTGTCGTTCTTCCCTTCGGTCTTGGAACCCTTCTGTTCGGGCTTCACTGATGCCGCACCCGGGGACTTCTTCCCGTCCGTGGCCTGGGGCTTGGACGGGTCCTTGCGCTTCGTCTTCGGGGTCTGCTTGCCCTTCTTGTTGTGGGCCTGTTCCTTCTTCTTGGATGGCGCCGCCGGAGCAGGTTTCGCCTTTTCGGAAACGTCCTTGGCGGTCTCGGTCTCCGGAAGGAATCCGAAGATGAATCCCGAGAACACCAGCCAGATGCCGAAGATGAGGATGATGTGCATGTTGTGGTTGCCACCCAGTTTGATGGCTCCCGCGACGAAGAGGACAAGGGCCACCACACCGAGGGCGGCGTTGACGTACATGGGCCAGTAGACCGTGTTTACCCAGTAGCTGGCTATGTCGATGATAATGACGATCGCGGCGAGAAGACACACCACGGTCAATAGGGACCCGGAGGAACCGGTTGCGGCGGTTGCTATCATCAGCACCCCTTCTAGGGCGAGCAGACACCCGCCCACGGCCTGGATGAAGCTGTTGCGACGGATAACCAAACCCAATGAGAAAGCGATGGCCAGTATGCCAGATGCGATGAAGATAAAGTTGCGGCCGTCACCGAACTGGTCGGTTGAATCCGGACTCGTCATTACAAGAATGGATGTGATAAGAGCCAGTATACCGGAGGCCATCCCACACACTCCGAAAGGCTTCTTTCCAAAGGGTCCCATGGTCATCATGATGCAACTGGCACATTTAAATATATTCTCAATTTTTGGATGATATAGCCAGTGTGCCTGAATTGTATCCATCGGAGGCGATCCCGAGACATCCAGCCAAGGGATTGTGCCAGCGACACTCATTTTAAATATACCTTCGCGGGATACCCTTCATCCTTATAATGCGGGCGGGCGCGCCTGCGTCATCATCACAGTAGAGGAGGCAAAGCCTCTTTCACGGAGCCCTCGTCCTACGGGGTATACGAAAGGAAAATGATAGAATGAAAATGAAATGCAACTTCCTAGGCGGAGCCGAGATGGTCGGTCGCATGGGGATGACCATGGAGTGCGAGGGGATGACCGCGCTGATAGAGTACGGTCTCAGCCCGACCAAGCCTCCGGAGTACCCTCTGCCGGCACCCAAGATCGACTACGCCTTCCTGACACACGCGCATCTCGACCACTGCGGTATGATACCCCGTGTGGTCGGGAGGAACACGTGCGACCTGTTCACCACCTCGCTTACCGCGGAGATAGCCGAGATATTGATGTACGACACCCTGAAAATCGCCAAGGCCGAAAATTAACAGATACCGTACACCACCGCCGACATCGAGAGGACGATGAACGCCGTGGTCCCCATGACATACGGCGACGTCATAACCCTCAACGACATCGACGTCACGATGCACGACGCCGGCCACATCCCCGGGGCCGCGATGTTCCAGTTCGACAAAGACGTCACCACGGTGTATTCCGGTGACATCCATACGGAGCCACAGCTTCTCGTTAAAGGCGTCAAACCTGTCGACTGCACCAACCTGTTCATAGAAGGCACCTACGGTGGTCGCCTGCACCCTTCGAGGAAGGAGACCATCGAGTCGTTCATAGCTAAAATCGAGGAGGTCATCGACCGTGGCGGGACCGTCCTGATCCCGTGTTTCGCCGTCGGAAGGACCCAGGAGATAATGGTGCTCCTCCACCGCCTCAAATACGACATGTGGGTGGACGGCATGGGACGTTCCATAACCTACCTCTTCCTGAACTATCCGGAGTATCTTACCGACGAGAAGTCGCTCAAAGCCGCCAAGAAGCATTTCAACGAGGTCAAGAAAGCCAAGATGCGCGAGCAGGCCATGAAGGGCCAGATAATCGTGACCACCGGCGGGATGCTCGACGGAGGGCCTGTCTTGTCATATCTGAAGGAGATCAAGGACGATCCCAAGAGCGCCATCCTCTTGGTCGGATTCCAGGCCGAGGACACCAACGGAAGGCTGCTCCTCGAAGAGGGAGTGGTCAACATAGACGGTGAGACGTTCAAGGTCAGCTGCGAGCTTCAGAAGTACGATTTCTCTGCCCATGCGGACCACAACCAGATCGTCGACTTCATCAAAAAGTGCGATCCGGACAACGTCATAATCATGCATTCCGAGAACAGGGAGGCGTTCCTCCCGGACCTTCAGGATTACAACGTGATCCTGCCGGAGTCCGGCACCCCGTTCGATCTGGAGATGTGAGGATGAGGCCTTCGGATTACCTGAAGGGACGTGTCGGGGATGCGGACGTCGTGACCTCCCTGGTCGTCCCGGACACGGACGGCAGGATGTGCGTCTGTGCGAAGGACGATGCAGTGATCGCGGGAATGGACTTCGTGGTCGACATGCTCGAATCGGCATGGGTCGACGTCAGCGCCCTGGTCAAGGACGGGGACCGCGTTTCCGCCGGCACCAGGGTGATCTCCGCATCGGGCCCCATGAGGCTCCTGACGTCGGTGGGCGAGATCGTAACGGACGTCCTGTCCCATATGAGCACGATTGCCACTGCCACGAGCGAGGCCGTGAAGGAGGCCGACGGGCGTTGCATAATCGCCGCCGGCCACGCGAGCGGTCTCGGGACCGAGGACCTCGACCGCAAAGCCATCGAGATCGGTGGAGGTGACCCCAACACGACCGTCTCCGGACCGCTCCTGGTCCTGAGACCCGTACACGTCAGGGCCTGTGGGAACCTGAGGACGGCCATGGAGAAGCTCTCCAAGGCGTCGTTCACCTACATGACCGGCGTGGAGGTCTCCACACCCGAAGAGGTCTCCGTCGCCGTCGACATGGGTGCGGACGTGATCGTCGCGTCCGGCGCAGACCGTGGACTCGTCGAGGAGGCGAGGAGGGTCATAGACGGCGCAGACCGTAGGGTCGCGTTGGAGGTCGAGTGTGCGGATACGGAAGGTATATCCGCATACGCGGACATCGCGGACGTGGTATCGGTCGGCAGCCTCACCGAGGGCGGCCGTTCCGTACGGTTCGGAATCGAACTCAACTGAGGGATCTGAATGGGGATCAATCTCGAGGAGTACAAATGCGAGTACTGCGGAAGGACCTGTACGACGCTCGCCTACGCGGCGTTCCTGTGCGACAGCCCTGAATGCATGGAGAAGGCCCGTCTGGCCCGTGGAGGGCCCGGTGGGCACATGAAGCGCAAGGCAGAAGGTCGTCCGATCATTCCGGAGGATCTCGAACCCGCTTTGGAGGACTTCAACAGGGAGTTCTCCGAGAAGAAACGATTTTGATTGTTTCCCGGACCCCTCGCGGGGTCCGGAGGTTTATTCTTAAAAAGATCAGCCGTGCCTGAAGACGCGGCAGCCGGTGAATACCATCGCCATGCCGTGCTCGTTGGCGGCTTGGATGACTTCCTCGTCACGGATACTGCCACCGGGTTGGATGATGGCGGTGACTCCGGCGTTGGCCGCCTCGTCGACGCCGTCCCTGAATGGGAAGAAGGCGTCCGAGGCCATCACACAGCCCTGTGTGGGCTCGTTCGCCTTCATGGTGGCTATCTTGGCCGAATCGACGCGGCTCATCTGTCCTGCGCCGATTCCGACCGCACGTTCGCCACGAACGTAAACGACGGCGTTGGACGTGACGTGTTTGGCCAGCTTCCAGGCGAACAGGAGCGAGTGTATCTCCTCGGCGGTGGGTGCGCGGTTGGTCACGACCTTGAGGTTGGCAGGATCGATCGGTACGTCCTCGTCGGACTGCACGAGTATCCCACCCTGGACCTTCTTGATCTTGGGCTCCCTGTGCCTCTCAGAGGGCCCTATCGGGCTTCCGGTCTTGAGGAGGCGGATGTTCTTCTTGGCCTCCATGATCTCGACCGCACCCTCCTCGTAATCGGGGCATATGACGGCCTCCACGAAGTGTTGGGATATCTCGGTGGCGGTCTTCACGTCGCAGTTCCTGTTGAGGCATATGACGCAGCCGAACGCCGAGAGCGGGTCGACGTTGTACGCCGTCATGAACGCGTCGTAGATGTTGTCATCGGACGCGAGACCACAGGGGTTGGTGTGCTTCATGACGACGGCGGTGGGCTTCTCGAAGTCCATGCATATGTCGAGGGCCTTGTCCAGATCGAGTATGTTGTTGTAGGAGAGCTGTTTCCCGTGGAGCTGTACCGATTTTGCAACGGTGGTACCAGGGGTGAACGGGTCGCGGTAGAACGCCGCGGTCTGGTTCGGGTTCTCCCCGTATCTCATGTCCTCGACCTTCTCCGACGGTACGGGGAACGACTTGGGGTATCCCTCGCAGAAGCGCGGGTACATCTGCGACGCGATCATGGCGTCGTAGTTGGCCGTGGTTATGAAAGCCTCAGCCATCAGCCTGGAAAGGAGCTTCTCTGACAGTCCGCCGTCGGTCTTGAGCTCGGAGAGGACGTCCGAGTACTGGTCCTTGTCGGTGATGACCGCCACGGAACGGTAGTTCTTGGCGGCGGCACGGATCATGCTCGGGCCGCCTATGTCGATGTTCTCGATGATCTCGTCGAAGGTCACCCCGTCCTTCAGGACGGTCTGTTTGAACGGGTAGAGGTTTATGACGACCATGTCTATGGGCTGGATCCCCATGGATTCGATGGCTGACATGTGTTCGGGAAGGTCCCTGCGGGCCAGGATCCCGGCGTGCACCTTGGGATGGAGGGTCTTCACACGGCCGTCGAGCATCTCGGGGAATCCGGTGAGGTCGGACACTTCCTTGACCTTCACACCGTTCTCGCTGAGGAGCCTGTACGTTCCGCCAGTCGATATGATCTCCACACCCATCGATGCCAGTTCTTTTGCAAAATCCACGATCCCCTCTTTGTCGGAGACACTGATTATCGCTCTTTTCACCTTGACCATTGCGCACCCTCTGAAGATGTGCATATCGGTATATGCACCTGGTCAACACATTGCCGATAGATAAAAATGGTCATACGGTTGGATGGGAGCGCCACACAGACGTGACGATTGGACCTTAGGAATCATGGAAATGTGAAGAAGTCCGGACCCCCTTAAAGTTGAACGCGGGGGTCCGTAACGGGTTTAGAGCTGAATACGCAACCATTGACATCTGAAACTGGCAAGCGCATCCTTGAACGTCACTATGACCCACTTGGTATTTAATAATTAGTTTTGACAGGGCAAAGATAATCAGAAAATGTACAAGCAAAAACCGAGGTTTGTGTAATAATAATGCCAATATTGGAGGTAATCACCATCTCACCGCCAATATACACAAGTTAAGGGATTTCGACCGGGGCCCAGCCGTTCAGAGCTGGGCGATGGTCTTCTTCATGCGGGCCATCCCCTCGCGGATCTGGTCCTCGGAGGTGGCGTAAGAAATCCTGATGAAGCCCTCTCCGCCGGGTCCGAACGCGGAACCTGGGGTGACCGCCACATGCCCCTTCTTGAGGAGGATCTCAGCCAGCTTGGCGGAGGCTATGTCGCGGTTGTAGCGGGGGAACGCGTAGAACGCGCCGTTCGGAACGTTGCATTCCATGCCCGGGATCTCCGAGAGGAGGTCGAGCACGAGCGCGCGACGGGTCTTGAACTGTTC
>JAFVET010000279.1 GCA_017475875.1 Candidatus Methanomethylophilaceae archaeon | reverse complement strand
GCCGTGGAGATGGGTGATGAGTATCGAACGGATCTTCATGAAAGAGAATCTCGACACCATAAGCTGTTTCTGCGATCCCTCGCCGCAATCCATCAGGACAACGTCGCGACCGCTGCGGAGTGCGATGCAGGATGTGGACCGGTGCCGCGATGGCACGCTTGCACCGGTCCCGAGGAAAAGGATCTCCAACATCGGAGTTCTCACTCGTAGACCTGGTCCAGGGACCTGGCCCCCTTGGTCTCCTTCTTGTACTCGCGGTAATGGTCCTTGCACAGGTGTACCTGGCGGAGACCCGAGTCCTTGAGCTGGAGGGAGGACCTGGAGACCTGCTTTATGTTGAACGACCTTTCGGCGTCCTTGGTGCAGCCTGCCACGTCGCAGACCTTCACCTCTACATCGTGATTAGCCAGTGACATATCACCATAATCTCCATCAACCGTTATAATACGAACGCTGGCCGATGAGGAGAGGTCAGCGGTCCGTGGCCTCCTCGATCCTCTCCTCGACCTTCATGTACAGTTCCTTCAACCTGTCCTTGTACTCGTCCGTGGCATCCCACAACCCGCGTTCGATGGCTTCCTGCAGACGGTTGATGATGCTCATCATCGCATACGGGTTGACATCGAGCATCCATTCCTGGGTGTCCCTGTCGAACAGGAACTTGTCCGACAGACCTTCGTACATCCAATCCTCGGCAATGTCCGAGGTGGCGCCCCATGCCATGGTGAACTCGGTGATGGACGCCATGTCCCCCGCGCCGCGGTAGCCGTGCTCCTTCAGGCCGTTGATGAACTTGGGGTTGAGGACCTTGCTCCTGAACACGTAACGGAGCTCCTGCTGCGTGCTGCGGAGCTTGCTCTTCTTGGGATCCGAATCGTCGCCCATGTAAGTGGAGAAGGTGTCCCTGTGCTTCCCGTAGGCACGGACGAACGCGTTCATCCCGCCCAGATACTGGTAGACGTCGTCGCAGTCCAGGAGGTCGATCTCCCTGTCGGGCATGTTCTTGATCGTCACCTCGACCCCGCCGAAACGTTTGACGAACTCGTCCTTCATCTTCTCCCCGAAATGTCCCCTCGAGTATCCGTTGCTGCACCAGTCGAGGTAGACGTTCGCGAGGTCCTCCACGGTCTCCCAGGAACTGGCCTCTATCGCCTTGCTCACTCCGGCACCGTATCCTCCGGGCGGTGCACCGAATATGCGCACAGCGTTGCGTCTGCGGGCCTCGTCCGGGGTCAGACCGGCGACTATCCCCTCGATCACATCCTTGCGGAGGTTGGCTGCGAGGGCGTTGTCCTCGTCGCTCTCGTCCAGATCGGCGACGATGTTGACCGCCTGGTCTATCAGGTCGATGAGGTTGGGGAACGTGTCCCTGAAGAGTCCGGTTATGTTCACGGTGACGTCCACCCTCGGCCTTCCCAACTCGGACAGGGGGACGGTTTCCAGATCGACGACCTGTCCGCCTGTGCGGGCCCAGACCGGCCTGACGCCCAGCAGCCACAGGATGTACGCAACGTCGTCCCCGTAGGTCTTCATGGTGTCCGTTGCCCAGATTACGAAACCCACCTCCCTCGGGTACGTCCCCTTCTCAGCCACGTAACGCTCGATCATCTGGTCCGCCATGCGCTTCCCGATCTCCCATGCGGTGTGCGTTGGTATGGAATCGGGATCGAGGGAGTAGAAGTTCCTCCCCATCGGCAGAATGGCGGCACCGCCGCGTGTCGGGGCGCCGGCCGGACCAGGGACGACGTGCTCGCCGCGGAGCCCGTCAGACATGTGTCCGATCTCGTCGGTCATGCGCCTGATGTCGGGGACCAGCCTGTCG
>JAFVET010000278.1 GCA_017475875.1 Candidatus Methanomethylophilaceae archaeon | reverse complement strand
CTCCAGCCCTCTCCTCCAACATGGATTCTATCTCCAGGTAGGTCTCCTGCAGTTCCCTCAGCGTGTCCTCGTCGGTCTCCCACAGGCCGCGGGTGTGCGCTTCCAAGAGACGGCGTTCCAGTTCCTCCAGGGCGTACGGGTTGTTCTCCTCGAAGAAGCGACGGTTCTCCTCGTTCCTGACGAACAGGTCGAATGACTCGTCGAACATCCATCCCTCCACCTCGCCGGTGGTGGCCTGCCACCCCATGAGCCGGACTATCCTCTTGGCGATGTCGTTGGCGCCCTTGTAACCGTGCTCCTTCATCGCCTCCACCCAAGCGGGGTTGAGCGTCCTGATGCGCATGCAGCGCTTGAACTCCTCGGCGAGGGTGCCGACGGAGAGATCGCGCGGGTCGCGGACGTCGCCGAAGTACGTCTTCACGTCCTTCCCGGAAAGGTATCTCGAAGCGACGGTCATGCCACCTATGTTGCTGAAGCGGCAGCTGCAGGAGAGGATGTCGACCTCGTCCGTGGCCGCCCCGTCGTAGACTATGTCGGTCCTGGACAGGACGGTCGCAAACTGCTCGTACATTGGCTTCCCGTTCCTGCCCCCGCCGTAACCGTGACCCTTCGTCCTGACGAACACGTCGGCCAGGTCCTTGGGATCCTCCCAGGCGCTGGCGAAGACCGCCAGGTTCACCCCGGAGGTGTAGGTTCCGGGAGGGGCGCCGAACATCCTCGCGCAGGCGTCCTCGACCGACATCCCCTCGCCCACCGACTGGAGGGTGTGCTTGCGGACGAAGTTCATGTCATCGGGTTCGTCCAAAGTGGCGACGGCGGTGATGGCCGCGTCCATCAGATCGATGGCGTTCAGCATGTTGTCGCGCAGGATGCAGGAGATGTTTATCGACAGGTCTATGCGGGGCCGCCCCAGCTCCTCCAGCGGGATCACCTCGAACTCGTGCACGCGGCCGTCCGGTTCCCAGACCGGCCTGGTGCCGATGAGGTACATGAGCTCGGACATCAGCTCTCCGCCTGTGGAGATCAGCTCGCCCATCGTCCAGAACAAACCGATGCTCTCCGGTAGCTCCCCGTTCTCCTTCACGTATTTGTCTATGGTGGCGTCGGCGATGCGCATCCCCACCTTCCAGGCGGACCTGGACGGCACGGAGTGGGGGTCCATAGAATAGAAGTTCCTTCCCGTGGGCATTATGTCGTACCTGCCGCGCGTTACGTATCCGGACGGGCCGGGGCGTATGAAGCCTCCTGACATCCCGTTGAGCAGCGAACCGACCTCGTCCGAGGCCGTTATGGTGCCGGCCACATCCATGATGAGATCGCGGTAGCGCTCCAGGTCGGGGAGCCTGTCCCCGGGTTCGAGTCCGGCGGACCTGATAGCATCAGCGGGTTCCTTCCCGTCGAGCACGGCGGCGACGTAAGCCTTCGTCCTGTCGCCCACCTCGCGGATGACCTCCCCGAAACATTCCCCGGACTTCGGATCGATGGCACCCTTGTCCCTGTAGATCTCCGAGAGGTCGTATCCCATCAGTTCGGACACCACGTCGCGAAGGGAATCGTGCTCCTCACCGTACCTGACGATCGAGAACACCGCGTCGGACAGGTCCTTCCCCTCCGGCATGCGTCCGAAGATGTGCAGACCCTTGTTCACCTGGGAGTTCTCCATCTTGGAGAGTTCCTCGTGGAACGTCTTCACGCACTCCTCGAGGGTCGCGTCCTCCGACATGCCTTCGGGGACCAGCTTCAGCTCCGACGCCTTCTCCAGGATCGATTTGCGGAGTTCCTCGGCGAGGGCGGGGTCCTTGCTCGCCACGGCGTATTCGTCTAAAAGCGAATCGAGTTCCGCGAATCCTCCGTAGAGCTCGACGTCCATCATCAGGTTCTGCATGTGGTCCACCAGCGTCGCGTAGGAACGGCGCTTGGCCACGAGTCCCTCGGCGGGGTTGTCGGAGTTGTAGATGTATAAGTGCGGCGTGTCGTTCATGCATATGTCCGGGTAGCAGCTCTCGGAAAGCCCGACCCCTTTGCCGGGGGTCCATTCCATGCTGCCGTGCGTCCCCGTGTGGATCACCAGGTCGGCACCCCAGACGTCCTCGTAGTAGTGGTATGTGGCGAGGTACTGGTGGGTTGGTGGACATGCGGGGTCGTGTAGGATCTTGCATACCTTCCCGTCGCAACGGGCGCCGTAGCAACCGCGCTTGGGCTGTACGGCGACGGCGACGTTCCCGAACGAGACGCCTGTGACCAGGATCTTGCCGTCCAGGGTCATGGCCTGGCCGGGAGGCTCGCCCCACGTGGCCTTCACGTCCTCCCTCGCCTTCTCGGACAGCGTATCGAAATACCTGCGGTACTCGTCCGCGTCCATCTCGTGCATGACGCCTCCGCAACGCTTCATCTCGACGGCGGTCGTCCACCTGAACTCCGAGAGGGCCTTGCTGTCCAGTATCCTGGTGATGAGGCCCTTCCCGTCCTTCGGCGGGTCGACGTCGTAGCCCTCGCGTGCGAGACGCTTGATTATGTCAGCCACAGACTCAAGGGAATCAAGTCCGGCGGCGTTGCCGACGTTGGCCTCCACCCCGTTGCAAGGGAAGTTGTTCAGGAAGATGACCACCTTCTTGTCGCGGTTGGGCTTCTTCTGGAGTGCGATGTCGTTCGCTATCCTCCAGGCTATGGTGTTCGCCCTTTCCTCTGCTACCGTGCGCCCGTTATCGTCACCCTGGTACGCACCCGCGTCCGAACCTAGGAAGTACGGACCGATTATCCCCTCGAACTCCGGGAAAGCCACCTGCCATGTTATGTCGGTGGTGATCCCGTGGGATTCCCTCCACTCCTCGACCGACATCCTCGCAGACATTATGGGCTGATATACGGGTACGTTGAGTGTTTCGAGGATCTTGTCGTCCTCGTCCGGCTCGCGGTCGTACTTGCTGTTCCCGATGAACGCCGTGGAGAACTTGACTATGGCGCTGACCCTCGGTTCCGAGAAGAACTCCTTGATGCATTCGATGTGGCTCCTGGTCCCCAGGTCGCTGCGTTTGGAGAACATGCAGTATATGAGGATGGGGTTAAGGCCGGCGGCCCGAAGGTGCCGGCAGAACTGCCGCTCGGGGGCGAGGTGGTCGGCCATGTAGGACGGCCTGGAACCGATGACCCCGACGAACGGGAGCGACGGATCGGGACGGACCGAGGATATCATCTCCTCCGTTGTCAGATAAACGGCATCGGTGTCTATGTCCACGACCGCCTCGTACGGCAGCTCTATCGGGGGCAGGGGCTCCCCGGGATCGCCTAGCACAGCCTTGCATACGTAGTCGAAGAGCCTCCTGAAGTTCTCCTCACCGCTCGCCTGCATGTACATGAAACATCTGACCGCGACCTCGTGGTCCACCGTGGTCATGCCCCACATGGCCGGGTCGTTGGCCATGCAGACGATCCTGCTCTCGGAACGATGTGGTTGAAGGAAACCTTCCACCATGTCCATGAACGGTCCGTTGTGACGGTAGATCACTGCTGCGTCGGCAGCGAGGATGCGGTCCGCCACGTCGCGGGCCTCGTCCTCCGAATCCAGCATGTAGTCCTCGGCGATGTCGAGTTCCACATCCAGGTCGTCCTTTATGCGTTCGAGGATCGGGCGGTGACTGGCCCACAGCATGACGAAAATGCGCCTCATCGTGAAACACCTGTATCTATGGAAAGTGGACGGGTCAGTATCCGCCGCCCTCCCCCTCGCACGGTGCGATGGGCAGGATGTAGCGACCGTGGCCGGTCTCGATTATCTCCGTCTCCACCCCGTAGACCTCGCGGATGGATTCGGCGGTTATGGTCTCCTCTGGGGTGCCGAAGCGGTGGACCTTGCGGTCCTTGATCATTATGACCTTGTCAGTGTAGTTGAGGGCGAGGTTGATGTCGTGGAGGGCGATGAGCATACCGGCCCCTTTCTCGTGGATTATCTCCTTCATGGAGATCATCGTCTTCATCTGGAACTTCAGGTCGAGGGCGCTCGTGGGCTCGTCGAATATGAAATAATCCGGGTCTTGAGCCAGAGAACGGGCAAGGAACACCCTCTGCTTCTGTCCGCCCGATAGCTCGGAGACGTTCTTGTCCGAAAGGGAGTCCACGTTCATGCGCTCCATGGCCTTCACCGCGATGTCTATGTCCTCGGGGCGGTACGACCACCCGATGTAGGGTCTCCTCCCGAGGAGCACGGTGTCCATCACTGTCGTGTACACCGCCGCCGCTGCGGACTGCGGGACGTAGGATATGAGTTTGGCCAACTCCGAACTGTCGTACGAGTGGACGTCGGCGCCGTCGACCTCTATGGTCCCTCCCTTGGGGGGCATGATGTCGCATACCGTCTTGATGATTGTCGATTTCCCGGAACAGTTGGGTACCAGGAGCGCCACGACCTCGCCCTTCTCCACCTCGAACGAGACCCCCTCCAGGACGGGATGGGACCCGTACGACTGGTACAGGTCGGTGACTTTCAGCGTCATATGTCGTACCCCCCTCTCATCTTCTTGATGAGGAACATGAAGAACACCCCTCCGACGAGGTACATGATTATACCCACGGGCAGTTCGGACGGGCGGATGACGTATCTCGCGATCGCGTCGCACGCCACCAGTATCAACGCGCCGAACAGGGCGGATGCGGGTATGAGGTAACGGTTGTCCCCGCCGATGAGCATACGGACCATGTGCGGGGCCATGAGTCCCACGAACCCTATGATCCCGGTGAACGCCATGCAGGCGGAGGTGACCATGGCGGAAAGCACCATGACCTTCTTCCTCAGGGG
>JAFVET010000277.1 GCA_017475875.1 Candidatus Methanomethylophilaceae archaeon | reverse complement strand
TCAGATGGTACGACTACCTCGGAGGGGACTTCTTCCTGTCCCCGATGGAGGCGAGGACCGACGCCTCCCGCTTCATAATACACGCGCTGACGTCATTCCTGAGAGGGGAGGACCCGCTGAGCGCCGAACCGTTCATCAGGAGCACGATGGATTCCCTCAGCGTCAGGGAGAGCGTATACCGCTACCCAGGGTCGGGCAACGTGATACTGGAGGTCGGAGGGCAGATAATAACTGTAGAAAGGCCGACGTCGGACCTCTACTCCCAGCGCTGGGTCGAGAGGTACGTACCTTCCCACATCTCCAGCGACAGATACATCCGCGAGCTGATACGCGACGTCCTCGTCGGAGCGGCGTACACCTTGGCGCACAGCGGCGGGGAGAGGATAGGGCTGGAGATCGACCCCTGGAACGGGGACGTAATGGACAAGGTTCTGGAGAAGGCCGTATCGGCGATGAACAGACGCATGGGCGACATCCTCCCTTCCCATCTCCTGAAAGCACTGGAAACCACCGAGTTCCACGACCCGTTCTACGGTGACGTGTACGATACCGCCATGGAACACTGGACCGAAATGGTCCTCGAGGACGAGCTGCGGCAGAGGATCGCGGACGCGGTCGCGTCCGCGTTACCCGACGGATCGGTCGTATTGGACGAGGATACTGTTGAAGACGCCGTACGCTCCTACCGCAACGACGTCCTCGCCGACCTCGAAAGCCTGGTGGCGATGAAATCCGTTCCCCGCGGCGACGGGGTTCTGATGAAGGCGATGTCAGGAATCTGTGCCTTCGGCTTGTCCGCTTCGGGAATGTCCCAGCTAGCCGGTGACAGGGTTTCCTCGATATGCGGGGAGATGCTGCGCCTGCAGGATTTGAACCCCCTTTCCGAAGGCATCGACCTGCCGGAGGACGACCGCTTCACGATGGTCGATGCCGACGGCTCCCCTGTGCGTGAGAAGCTCGAGGCGTCCATAACATCCAAAGGGTCCTCGGTCTCGATCGTCAGGGACGCGTCGAGATGCGTCCACACCGTCGGCTTCGGGGAGAACCCCGTCGCGGCATACACCACGGTCCTGCACGTGGATCTCCAGGACCGTCTCGTCTACACGGTCCGCACGTTCAGCTCCCTGTCGGAAGTCCTGTCCGTGCCGACGGCCGTCTGCTCCGGTTCCGTCCCTGTTTCGGTTTCGATGGACATCGCGGTCAACAGCGGATGGGCGCTGGAAGGTGTCGATTACAGGGCAAGCGAGACCCTCGCTGAGGACATCGCAGACCTCCTGCCGGACGTTCTCGGACCGCTGCTCGAACCTCTGGAAACGATCATCAAGATGATCTGGGAGGTCGTGTCCGCCGCCTCGTCCTATCTCGTGGAGATTGGGGAATACGTCGCAAAGGAGCTGCAGGCGCTCTACGACCGCATGAACGCCCCGCTGGACATGCTGAACAGATGGATACTCGAGAAGGGTGCCGGGTTCCTGGAAGGGAAGATTCTCGACATGGCCTACCGCCTGAATTTGACTAAACAGGAGGTCTCGTTCGATTGGAACGGTTTCGTCCTCACCCTGAGCACCTCCGCCGTCTCGTGGGTCGGGAAGACCAAGACCCTCATCCGCGCGGAACTCAGCGGTACAGTCTCGGGATTGGACGTCACCGCAGGGGTGACGGTCAAATCCAAGGAGACGAAGACCGGGACTGAACCTGTCATCACACTGGACGGCTCCGTCTCCGACGGCGACGGAGGCGACTGGTCCGTGAAGGTGAAGGCAGACCCCCTCCTCAAAGCGGGGAAGAGGCTGGTGACCATAGACGGCAAGGCGGGGGACGTGAGCATAGACATCACGATCCCCAAGGTGGAGGAGTACAACACCCTGGGAGTGGCCCTTTCCGACATCCCCGGAGTGGGTACTGTCCTGGGGAACATCCCTCTGCCGATCCTCGGCGTGAGCGTGGGGCTCGACGCCGGTTTCGAGGTGCGGTACGGTCTGCCATCGAAGAAAGGAGTGCTGATAAACGAGTTCGAATCCAACCCGCCCGGTACCGACCGCGGGGAGGACTGGGTAGAGATCCTGAACAACGACGACTCGACCGTCGACCTCGAAGGATACACCCTGACCGCTTCCTCGGACAGGAAGAACAAGGTCATGGTGCTGTCCGGGACCCTGGCCCCGGGGGAGAGGACGGTGGTGTACGTCCCGTTCGTTATGATAAACACATCCGGAAAGGGAACGAACAGCGGGGAGTCGCTGATTCTCAAGGACGCCGAAGGCGAAGAGGTCGACAAGACACCGTCAAAACAGGACAGCTACAACGACGGTCGGACCTGGCAGCGGAAGTACGACGGGGCCACCCAATGGGTGTTCGAGGAGTCCTCCGAGGACTCGCCGAACAAGGGGACGCCGATCGGCTCCATCCTCGACGCGGAAGCCTTGAAAGATATAACCTGGGGGTCGGTGGAGAAGGCGTTCGACAAGGTAGGCGACGTGACCTGCCTCGAGGACGTGTCGGACATCCTCAGATATACAGTCCACTACACCCTAGACGGAATCATCAACAGGGCCTGCGGAACTCTCATCGACGCCTCCGTGTACATCGACGTGGAGATACACGACGTGAGCGGTTCCGCGTCCGCGGGGTTCCGCCTAGCGCTTATGGTGGACTCCGACCTCGCCAAGGACTGCCTGAAGTTCCTGGCCGGGAAGCTGGAGACGATGATAATGGGGTGCGACAACCCGTACAGCAAGATAGACCTCGGGACGGTGTTCATGGAAGACATCTCATTGGAACTGACCGTCCTCACCGGCGTTTCGATGCCGAAGGTCCTCTCGAAAGCGGTGGACGGCCCGTCGGTGGACGCGGGCGTGACGTTCAGGGCCAACCTCAGCTCCCTCTCCCGCATCCTCACCGACGGCGGATACGGGAGGCCGGAGGTCGACTTCGGAATCAGGATGATCGACGTCCCCGCTGAGGCGATGCCGTCCAAGCTTGTATCCCACAAGGAGATGCACCACGACCTCTGGCTGATGTACGCAGAGGTCTCCTGGAAATGAGGGCGACGGCGGTGGACGGGACGCTCCCACCGTCCATCGCCATGTTTATTAGAGGCTAGAAGGATGGGGAGAGCCATGGCCGGAATGGATTACAAGATACCTACGGTGCTGTCGTCTGACGAGCTCATGGAGAAGGCGTTCCACAGGGCATCCAAGATCCTCATAAACGGCACCAACGCACTGGACGGAAGGAAGAAGACCGCCCTCGCCAAAGTGACGGCGTCAGGGGACATAGTGGTCACCGCCCTCCAGGGTTACGTCAAGATGTTCCCGAGGATGGACAAGGAGGAGGACTTCCTGCCCGAGCTCGTGGACATTGTCATTGGAATCGACAGATACAAGAAGGCGCTAGGCGCCGTCAACTGGTGCGCGAGCAAGACCGAGAAGCTGAAGAACGACGCCCTCAAAGACATCCGCAGGTCCAAGGACCCGGAGATCATCGAATCGATAAGGAAGTCGTTCTACGGGAGGCTGAACTCCTACGTCAAGCGCATCTCCGACGACCTCGACTTCCTGCAGGAGTCGAAGAACAAGTTCCGCAAGCTGCCGGCGGTGGACCCGAAGGTGCCCACGCTGGTCGTCGCCGGATTCCCCAACGTGGGGAAGAGCAACCTGGTCACGGTGCTCTCCACGGCCGCACCTGAGATAGCCCCCTACCCGTTCACAACCAAGGGGATAATAGTGGGACACGTCCAGGACGACTGGAGGAAATATCAGATAATAGACACCCCCGGACTGCTGGACCGCAGCTACGAGGAGAGGAACGCCATCGAGAGGCAGGCGGTCCTCGCGCTGAGGTACCTCACCGACGTGATGATCTTCGTCATCGATCCTTCGGAGACCTGCGGGTTCTCCAGGGAGGTGCAGGAGAAGCTGCTCGCCAACATACAGGAGAGCTTCGAAGGCGTGAAGATAATCGTCGCGGAGAGCAAATCCGACATCTACACCACGGGTGACGGCCGCATGGCGTTCTCCGCCCAGACCGGGGACGGCATGGAGGCCCTCACCGAAGTGCTGATCACCGAGATGCGCAGGGTGTTCCGTGAGAAAGCGATGGAAGAGGAAGAGCTGCAATGACCGAGAAGGTCGCTGCGAGTCCCGAGATGGAGGCCTACTTCGAGGGCCTCATCAGGCAGAAGGATATCTGCTACAAGATTGCGGAGGAGGCCCGCTCCAAGGGTTTCGACCCGGAGACGGTCGTGGAGGTGCCGCAGGCTTCGGACCTCGCATCCCGTGTGGAGAAGCTGCTGGCGGACTACCATGTCGAAGGCGTGGCTGACGACATCCGCAGGCTCACCAAGGAATACCACAACCGTGAGCTGGTCGCCCTGATGGTGGCGAAGGAGATGGCGAAGAGGCCCGCCGCCAGCATGGAGGAGGCCCTCGACCGCGCCACCCGTGTGGGGCTTGCGGTGTTGACCGAAGGAATCCTGGTCGCACCGCTGGAAGGCATAGCCTTCACCAGGATACGCAAGAATTCTGATGGAACCGACTACGTCGACCTCGTCTTCTCGAGTCCGATCCGTGCCGCCGGAGGTACCGGACAGGCGATGAGCGTGCTCATCGCCGACGTCGTGAGGACGGAACTCGGTATAGGACGCTACAAACCCACCGAGGAGGAGATCGGTCGCATGTTGGAGGAGATCCCCCTGTACAAGCAGTGCGCCAGCCTCCAATACACCCCCACAGCGGACGAGATAGACCTGATCGTGCGCAACTGTCCGGTATGCGTCGACGGGGAACCGACGGAACAGATGGAGATCTCCGGTTTCCGCGACCTCCCGAGGATAGAGACCAACCGCGTCCGCGGAGGAGTGTGCCTTGTCATAGCCGAAGGCATGTGCCTGAAGGCACCGAAGCTGAAGAAGCACGTCGACAAGATCGGGCTGAAGGGGTGGGAGTTCATCGGACAGTACCTCGATGCTCACAAAACAGTTGACAAAGGCGACAAGGACAAGGCGAAGAAGGTAGAACCGCTGGAGAAGTACCTCAAGGACATCGTCGCCGGAAGGCCCATTTTCGGGCATCCGTGCAAGGTCGGAGGGTTCAGGCTCCGTTACGGGCGTGCCAGGACCGCCGGCTTGGCGTCCCTTGCCTACAGCCCCGCCACCATGTACGTCATGGACGACTTCATGGCCCTCGGCACCCAGCTGAAGATCGAGAGACCTGGCAAGGCGTGCGTCGTCACGCCCTGCGATGTTCTCGAGGGGCCGACCGTCCTGCTGAACAACGGCGACCTGGTGTACTGCGGCACGGTCGAGGAGGCGTTGGCCGTCCGCCCGAGGATAGCGGAGATAGTCGACAACGGCGAGATACTGATCCCGTACGGCGAGTTCTGCGAGAACAACCACACCCTCGTCCCATGCGGTTATCCCATCGAGTGGCATAGGTTGGAGCTGGAAGCCAAGGGCGACCTGCCCGAGGATTGGGAGGATCCCACCTACGACCGCGCCAAGGAGATGTGCGCGACGCTGGGAGTCCCGCTCCATCCGAAGTTCAACCTGTTCTGGTCCGACAGCCCGTTGGAGAACATAACCGCACTGAGGGACCATATCCTCGCTACCGGACGCTACGACTGCACGAACCTGGTCCTCGCCAAGGAGCCGAGGACCAAGAGGATCCTCGAGGACCTCTGCGCCCTGCACCGCGTGCACGGTGAGGAGGTGGTCATCGACGAGAAGTACTCCCGCCCGATGATGGACTGCCTCGGGATCGAATGGAACGGAGACGGATTCGTGGAGAAATGTCCGCTGACCGGGGAGGACACCCTCTCGGCGATCAGTGCCGCCGCTGGTTACGAGGTCCGCGCCAGGGCGATGACCCGTATCGGAACGCGTATGGGCCGTCCGGAGAAGGCGGACAAGCGTGAATAGACCCCCAGGATCTACGGATTGTACCCATTGGGGAAGAGCGTCGACACCACCAAGGAGCTCATCTCCACGATTGAAGCGATTAAAAAGGATCCTTCCAGACGCGTGAACGGCCATCCGTGCATCAACACGGAGGTGGCGAACAGACTCTGCGACAGGTGCAACACGTTAACCCACAGCAACATCTGCTTCACCTGCGGGAGCCACACCCGCTATGTGCCCAAAGCCGGGAACTACGGCGAGATGGGTCCGGCACCGATGGACATAGACATCGAGAACGACCTCAGGATAGCATGCGCCAGGCTCAAGGTCAGACCCCCGAAGGAGCTGAAGTGCTGCGACAAGATGACCTCCAAGACCAAAACGATCGAATGCCTTGAGAAAGGCATCCTGCGTTACATGAACGACGTGTACCCGTTCAGGGACGGGACCATAAGGTACGACATGACCGACATCCCGCTCACGCACTTCCGTCCCAGGGAGATCGGGTTGTCGATAGAGAAGGCGCACGAGCTCGGATACACGCACGACTGGAACGGCGACCCGCTCACCGATCCGGAGCAGATATGCGAGCTTCTGGTGCAGGACATCATCCCGGCCAAGGACTGCGGCGACTACATGGTCAGGGTGGCCAAGTTCGTCGACGACGAACTCGAACTGCTCTATGGAATGGACAGGTTCTACAACGTCGAGAAGAGGCAGGACCTCATCGGACACGTGACCGTAGGACTGGCGCCGCACACGTCCGGTGGAATCCTCTGCCGCATCATCGGTTACGCCGATGTCCTGGGATGCTACGGGCACCCGTTCTTCCACGCCTCGAAGAGGAGGAACTGCGACGGCGACGAGGACTGTATCATCCTCGCCTTGGAAGGGTTGCTGAACTTCTCCAAGACGTTCCTGCCGGACCGTCGCGGAGGGCTGATGGACGCACCTCTTGTTCTTACAACCAAGCTCGATCCGAACGAGATCGACAAGGAGGCGCACAACGTCGACTGCCTCAGGAGGTACCCGATCGAGTTCTACAGAGCGGCCATGGACATGAAGGACCCCAAGGAGATCGAGAAGATCATGGACCTCATCGCCGGGAGGATCGGGACGCCGGACCAGTACCAGCACCTCGGCTTCACCCACGACACCCACGACATCTCGGAAGGTCCGAAGAAGTCCACCTACAGCACGCTGGAGACCATGAGAGACAAACTGGACGCGCAGCTCATGCTCGGAAAGAAGATCCGCGCGGTCGATGAGAAGGACGAGGCGTCGAGAGTCATCAACAAGCACTTCCTGCCTGACATGATAGGAAACCTTAGGTCGTTCTCCGCGCAGACTGTGAGGTGCACCAAGTGCGGTCAGAAATACCGCCGCATCCCGTTGTCTGGGAAGTGCACCGTGCCCGGGTGCGGCAACGACCTGACGCTGACGGTCCACGAGGCGAGCGTCAAGAAGTACCTCGCCGTCTCGAAGGAGATGGGCGAGAAGTACGGTCTGGACACCTACACGATGGAAAGGATCGGGATCATGGAGAAGAGCATGGACTCGGTCTTCAACGACGACAAGGTCCGCATGTGCAAACTGTCGGACTTCTTCTGATCTGGGCGGGGTCCGGTGAACCGGACCCCGTCCTATCAGGGAGCGACGCCGGATCGGCGATGTTCATGGGCAATGGGACGTCAGGTTGTCGGGGACTCAGAACGAGTACCCGTTCGAGGTCCTCACGCAGACCTCCTTTACCCTTATTCCAACCGCGATCCATATCGCTCCGCCGTCCAACGGCTGTGAAACGTACCCCTTGTCCAAGATCTGTAGGAACGCGTCATCGGCAAGGTCTGATGGCCAAGCGGCCTTCGAGGTCTTGATCTCGATCACGACCGCCGGCTTCCCGTCTGCGGGAGGTATGAAGATGTCGCATATCCCGAATCCCTTCGGTACTTCGGTCGATGAGACGAGTCCCGATGCCCGGATGGCCCCGTTGATGGTGTTCTTGTAAAGTTCGTGGGCATGCTTCGACACCTTCGGGTCCGACGATCCCTCGTCCCAGGTCAGGTCCATGGCGGCATCGGCCAATATGAACTGGAAATCATCCCTGAGGCCGTCCTGGTCGCCCGCATAAAGATGCGAAGGGAGATCCACCCTGACACGGACCTTGGCCTCCTTGGCCCTACGGACCAAGGATGCAAAAGCCTTCGAAACCTCCTTGTTGACCATACCGACCTTGCACACGGGAATCCCATCTTCCTGTCCACCTGTACGGACGGTCTTCAGACACCCTGCCATCGCCAGGTACGAGTACACCGTGGAAGGTTCGGCTTTCGGAGAGAGGACATCGGCATAGTCGACGCGCACGTTTATCGGTGACTCGACGACCTCTCCGCGCTCGTACATCCCCATCAGAGACATCAGCGGGCCGGGACCCAGCGACGATACGAGCTCCGAAGATAGACCACCGCCGGTCTGTCCGTTCCAATACCCTTCGGGCCTACATCCGTTCTTCAGATAGAGGATGACACTGTACGGGTTGTACACCTCGGCATCGCCGAAACGGTATCCGTCGTACCACTCGCGTATCTCTGTGATTTTCTCTGGTTCGTTGCCGGTATCCTGCAGCAGACGCAGAACCTCCTGTTCCATGAAACCGAAGAACTCGTCGCCCACCGTCTCTAGTATGCTGCAGACGCTAGCGTTATTGAAGCTGCTCAGCATGCCGGTCTTGGCCAACGGCATTATCCCGGTGACTACTCCGAAGCGAATGTCGTCGTTGAACTTGAAACACTGCTCCATGAAAGGGGTCAGCTCTTTCATGATCGCGTCCATGAGCGGACGCGAACCGATGCCTTGTGCCCAGTGATCGTACTCGTCCACCAGAATCACGGTTTTCATGCCGAAGGCCTCGTGGTACATTCTGCACAGTCTCTTGACGAACATGCGCATGTTGATGACGTCCAAAGTCTGATTGATGATGGAAT
>JAFVET010000023.1 GCA_017475875.1 Candidatus Methanomethylophilaceae archaeon | reverse complement strand
TGGTTGAACTCGCCGAACCTCCTCGCCAGACGGCCCTGGTTGTTGTAAAGGCGGTTGATCACGTGACCAGAATACGCCTCCTCGACGAGACCGTTGATCCTGCTGAGCATCTCCTGCTGTGCCCTGAAGTACTTCTGCGTCCCCCTGATGATCAGCAGGACCATGACTATGCTCGCGGCCACCGGAGCCAATGCGAAACCGGTGATGAAGACGTTGGTGTACAGCATCATGACGATTGTGCCGGCCATCATCATGACCGCGTTCACCGTGTGGATGATGCTCTCGCTGCAACCGTTCGAGATGACCTGCGTATCGTTCACCATATAGCTCATCAGTTCGCCGGTCGTGCGACCGTCGAGGTACCTCAACGGGAGCTGGTCGAACTTGCGGGAGAGGTCCTTCCTCATCTTCGCGGCTATCCTCTCCGATAAAACGCTGATCAGATAGTTCTGGGTGAAAGTCAGCAATGCCGCGCCTATGTACAGGAACAGGAGGATTATGACACATCCGTAAATCACGTCCATGTCGACGTCGGTCCCGTTCAGGATCGCGTACGACAGCGTATCGGTGATCCGTCCCAGGTACTGGGGTCCGATCAGGGTCATGACCGAGATCGTCGTTGTCAGCAACAGGCCCAGGAAGAAGACCTTGCGGTACTGTCCGAAATACCCGATTAGCCTCTTGAGCGTCGTAGATATGTCCTTGGATTTGGAGCTGGCTATCCATATCGGTGCGGTGTTCGGCGGCGTTCACTCACCCCCTTCCATCTGAGCCTCTGCGATGTCGCGGTACATCCCGCAGGTCCGCATCAGCTGGTCGTGGGTCCCGCGGTCGATGATCCTCCCGTCCTCCATGACGAGGATCAGGTCGGCGTCGCGGATCGTGCCCACCCTCTGGGCCACGATCACGCAGGTGGTCCCGCGGAGGTTGCGCCTTATGGCGGTACGGAGGTCCAGGTCGGTCTTGTAGTCCAAGGCGGAGAAGGAGTCGTCCAGGATCAGGAACTCGGGGTCCTTGCAGACGGCGCGGGCGATCCCTATCCTCTGCTTCTGGCCCCCGGACATGTTCAGTCCGTACTGGGAGACCTTGCTGTCGAGGTTCGAGTCCAGCGAATCGATGAAACCGTCCGCCTGTGCGATCTTGAGCGCCGCCCAGATCTCTTCGTCGGTCCTCTTCTCGAGGTCGTCGCCGAGACAGACGTTCTCCCTCACGTCAGCGGAGAATATCATCGGCTTCTGTGGTACGAATCCGATCTTCGAATGCAGCGTCGACTGCTTGTAGTCCTTGACGGGCACACCGTCCACCAGGACCTCGCCCGAATCCACGTCGTAGAGCCTCGCCATGAGGGACAGCATCGTGGATTTGCCGCAACCCGTCGGTCCGATGATGGCCAGCGTCTGACCCTTCTCGACCTTGAAGCTGACGTCGTGCAGGACCTCGGAGTCCATGTCTGGATAGCTGAACGACACGGAACGGAACTCTATGGAACCGCGCTCCTTGCCTTCACCCTCGTAAGAGCCGTCCTCCATCGAGGGGACATGGTCCACGACCTCGTTTATACGGCGGATCGAGACGAGCATCCTCGGCATTCCCCGGAATATGCCTACTATCAGCATCAGGGAGCCGAGGACCATGGTCGCATACGTTGAGAACACGATCATGTCCGAGAACAGTCCCATCTGCGTGTCGACGTCTCCGGCGCTGACGATCAGGGACGCGCCTATCCAGTAGATGCCGAGCATGAGGATGTTCGTTAGGGACGCCGTGAGGGCCGGGAGGGGCGCCATCATCCTCGAGACGGTTATGTTGTTCTCGAGGAGCACGTCGTTGGCCGAATCGAACTTCCTCTGCTGGTACTCCTCCGCGTTGTACGCCCTGACCACCCTCGTCCCCGAGATGTTCTCGCGCGTGGCGCGGTTGACGTCGTCGATGAGCCACTGGATGCGCTTGAAACGTGGAAGGGCGTAGTGCAGGACGATCGCGGTGACCATGACGAGGACAACCATTGTGGCGGCTGTCGCCACCGTCCACTGCCAGGCCCCCGCCTGTATCTTGTACAGGGCCCACACACCGAGTATCGGTGCCCTGATGAACATCTGAAGGCTGCGGGCGAGGAAGTTGAGGAGGTTGCTGACGTCGTTGGTGGTACGCGTGATGAGGCTGGACGCTGAGAAACGGTCCATATCCTCCGTGGAGAACCGCTGCACGTTTGCGAACTCCCGGGCGCGCATCTCCCTGGAGACGGACGCGGCGACGCGGGCCGCGCAGGTTCCGCACAGGATCGAGACGACCAGGCTCGCCAAGGCGCATAGGAGCATCCTCTCCCCTATCTCGATGACGAAGGAGGTGTCCGTCCCCCTCTGCAGCGCGTTGGTCATCTCCTGCATGAACTCGGGAATCCTCAGGTCCAGGAAGACCTGGGCAAGCACCAGCACCGCGCAGACCGCCGTCAGCGCATAATCGGTGCGACTGAAATAACGGAAGAACTTACCCAGATTCCACATACACGGTCGCATCGACTCGCCGATAGAAAAGGTATCGTATCCGCTGGACTGGCGAGGGATGCCCGTAGGTCATAAAACCGACTTTCATCCATGTTATATAGCGGTTCGACTGTCGGTCGGACATCATGACAGAGATTAGGGACTCTAGCAACATCTCGGTCCAGGACCAGACCGCGACAGTACGCGGATGGGTTCAGGACATCAGGAACATGGGCGGGATCTCGTTCCTCACCTTGAGGGACAGGCACGGGACCCTCCAGGTCACCATGCCGAAGAAGAAGATCGACCCGGAACTCTTCGGACTTCTCACCAAGCTCCCCAGGGAGACGGTGGTCTCCATAACCGGTGACGTCAAAGAGAGCAACCAGACGGCGCTGGGACTGGAGCTCATCCCGACATCGGCCGAGGTGTACAGCGAGGCCGGCGTCCCGCTCCCGATGGGGGTCATCGACAAGGTCAACGTTGAGATGGACACCCGTCTGAACCATAGGTTCATGGACGTGCGCAAGCCGGAGGTCAAGGCCATATTCGAACTCAAGTCCATCATGGTGGAACTCATCGAGGAGGCGGTCCGCGGACTCGATTTCACCCAGGTCTACACACCCAAGATCTCGGCCGCCGGTGCCGAGGGAGGGGCAGAACTCTTCCAGGTGCAGTACTTCGACCGCCCGGCCTATCTGGCGCAGTCCCCCCAGCTCTACAAGCAGATCCTGATGAGTACCGGGTTGGACAGGGTGTTCGAGATCGGACCCGCGTTCCGTGCGGAGCACTCCAACACCAACCGTCACGTCACCGAGTTCATCTCCTTCGACGGCGAGATGTCGTGGATATCCGACGAGGAGGAGGTCATGAGGACCATCGAATGCATCATCGACCACGTCCTCAAGGGCATGAAGGAGAAGGGAGCGGCACAGCTGGCGATCCTCGGCAAGGAGATAACCGTCCCGGCACGCCCGTACCCCATACTCACGTATTCCGAGTGCCTCAAGATGGTCAACGACAACGGACTTCCCCTCAAGGAGGGGGACGACCTGGGAACCGAGGGTGAGAAGATCGTCGGCGACATCATGAAGGAAAAGGGGATCGACCTGTACTTCATCGCCGAATACCCCGAGGAGGCGAAGCCTTTCTACATCATGGAGAAGGACGGCACCCCCTACTCGTTCTCCTTCGACCTCGACTACCGTGGCCAGGAGATCTCGTCCGGCGGCCAGAGGGAGCACAGGTACGACAAACTCGTCGCAAGGATGGAGAAGAAGGGACTCGACCCCGAGGATTTCGGATTCTACCTCGACGCCTTCCGTTACGGCATGTCTCCGCACGGCGGTTGGGGCATAGGTATCGAGAGGCTTCTCGTGAAGATGCTCGACCTGCCCAACATCCGCGAGGCGATCCTCTTCCCCAGGGACCCCAGCAGGCTGTCCCCCTGAAACGCATGGCCGGCAGAACCGGCCATGCCTTCCTTTTTCCACTATTCTCAAAATCAAAGCAACCCGGTACGGTAAGCCAGCTCCGCGTTCAGAACCGATCCGCCGGCCCCTCCGCGCAGCGTGTTGTGCGAGAACACGAACGCCTTGTAGAGACCGTTGCTCTTCCTGAGCCTCCCTACGGTGACCGCCATGCCCCTCGCACGCTCCGGCGACCCGGCCATGAGATCGAACACGGGTTGCGGACGGTCCGGCTCGGACCTGACTATGACGGGATCCGAGGGGGCCGAAGGCAGCTCGAGCCTCTGCGGCTCTCCCCTGAATCCGCTCAATGTGCGGGCCATCTCGTCCAAAGTCGGTTCCACCTCGAGTTCGAACATCAGCGACTCGAGGTGACCTTCGGCGACCGGGACCCTCGCGCAGTTCGCGGTCAACGTGAACGGGGCGGGTTCGAACCTCCCTCCCGAGTACACACCCATGATCTTGTTCAGTTCGCGCTCCATCTTCTCCTCCTCGTTCGCTATGAACGGGATGACGTTGCCGAGGATGTCCAAAGAC
>JAFVET010000276.1 GCA_017475875.1 Candidatus Methanomethylophilaceae archaeon | reverse complement strand
GACTACTTCAAGGACCGTGGAATCGACATGGTCATGTCCCCCGACATCGGTGCGGCGGGTCGTGCGGAGGCCGTCGGCAAGAGGATGGGCCTGCCATATGACCATCTCACCAAGACCAGGCTTTCCGGAGTGGACGTCAAGATCGCTCCGGCCACCATGGACGTCAAGGGGAAGAGGATCCTCATCGTCGACGACATGATCTCGACCGGAGGCACCATAGTCGCCGCAGCCGCAGCGCTCAGGGAGGCCGGAGCCGTCTCCGTTTCAGTCGCATGCACCCACGGCGTCTTCGTGAACAACGCCATCGAGAAGCTCACGAGCAGCGCCCTGGACAAGGTCCTGTGCTGCAACACGATCGAGAACGAGGTTTCCAACATCTCAGTGGCCGGCATCATCGCCGAAGAGCTCAGGAGGGTCTGAGTTGTCGCTGAAGGAGGACGACTTCGCGGACTGGTATCTCGACGTGGTCGAGAAGGCCGGGATGTCCGACAAGAGGTATCCGATCAAGGGTATGAACGTGTGGACCCCCTACGGTTGGAAGGTCATGCGCTTCATCGACGCGTACATCCGCCAGGAGTTCGACGCCACCGGCCACGACGAGGTGTGCTTCCCCCTGATGATCCCGGAGACCGAGTTCGCCAAGGAGAAGGACCACATCAAAGGGTTCGACGAGGAGGTCTACTGGGTCACGCACGCCGGTCTCAACGAGCTCGACGTCAGGCTCGTCGTCAGACCCACGTCCGAGACCGCCATGTACCCGATGTTCTCCCTGTGGGTGAGGTCGCACCAGGACCTTCCGTTGAAGACTTACCAGATAGTCAACACGTTCCGTTACGAGACCAAGCAGACCCGTCCGTTCATCAGGGTCCGCGAGATTCACTTCTTCGAGTCGCACACCTGCCACGTCTCCGAGGAGGACGCCCAGTGCCAGGTCGAGGAGGACATCCAGATCCTCGAGAGGATCGCGAAGCAGATCTGCCTCCCGTACACGCTCCTGGTGCGCACGGAGTGGGACAAGTTCCCTGGTGCGCACTACACCGTGGGGATAGACACCTCGATGCCGAACGGCAGGACCCTGCAGATGGGTTCCATCCACCACTACCGCACCAACTTCTCCATTCCGTACAACATCACCTACGAGGACGAGAACGGGGAGCACAAGTACGTACACCAGACCACGTTCGGGATGAGCGAGAGGCTCGTCGGCGCCCTGATCGGCGTCCACGGTGACGACAAGGGCCTGGTCATGCCACCCGGCATCGCACCGTACCAGGTCGTCATAATCCCGATCCTTTCGAAGAAGAGCGCCGACGAGGTCTCCGCCGCGGCGAAGGCCCTCGGGGACCAGCTCTCCGCCGGAGGCATCCGCGTCAAACTCGACGACCGCGACGACCGTCCCGGCAGCAAGTACTACGACTGGGAGATCAAAGGGGTCCCGCTCCGTCTCGAGCTCGGCGCCCGCGACATCGAGAACAAGGTCGTGTCGTTCGCCCGCAGGGACAACGCGGAGAAGGGTACAATTGCGATAAGCGACGTCGTCCCCGGCGTGAAGATGCTGCTCGACGTGATCTCCGAGGAGATGCTCGCGAGGGCCGAGGAGGTCCAGAGGTCCCGTATCCAGGACGTCGATTCCGTGGAAAACCTCCCGCAGGACAAGATCCTCCGTTTCGGATGGTGCGGGAGCGACGAATGCGGGCACAAGTTCGAGGACGAACAGGGATTCAAGATCCTGGGCACCCCGTACAGGCCCGAGCCGTATTCCGGAAAGTGCATAATCTGCGGCAAGCCCGTCGACCGCCCGGCCTATGCGGCCCACACGATGTGAAGATAACATGATAAAGGAAGGGGACACCGTCTTCCTGGAGGACGAGTCGGGCAAGAGGATATGGGCGACCGTCGCCAAGGGCATGGTCAAGGTCCAGTCCCTCGGTGCGGTGGACGGTTCGCGCCTGATCGGTCTGGAGGACGGGTCCCCCGTCTCCATAGCCGGTCGCGGCTACACCGTGTTCGTCCCCGGGGCGGCGGACCTGATGCAGTCCCTCGACAGGGGTGCACAGATAATCCTCCCGAAGGACGCAGCCACCATCCTCTTCGAGTGCGACGTCAAGGCCGGAGACCGCGTTATCGAGGTCGGAGCCGGGTCCGGCGGTCTGACCACCGCCCTGCTCCATTCGGTCGCACCGTCGGGATCGGTCACCACCCTGGAGCTCAAGGAGGAGAACGCCAAGAGGGTCCTGAAGAACGTGTCGCGTACGTCCCTGGGTGACATGTGGTCCTACCAGATCGGCGACGCGCGCGACATGGGGATATCCTACGAAGGCACGGCCGACGTCGTCACCATGGACATGCCGGACCCGTGGGCGGCCCTCGACAACGTGTGCGCCTTCCTCCGTCCCGGAGGGAGGTTCTGCGGGTACGTCCCTAACACCAACCAGCTCGGTTCCCTGGTCGAGGCCCTGAGGGAGAGGGGTTACGCCGACGTCCGCGCGATGGAGAACATCCAGCGCGGGATGGAGGTCCACCAGGGCGGAGTCAGACCTTCGTTCGAGATGCTCGGGCACACCGGCTACCTCGTGTTCGCGAGGAAGCGCGCGACGGACGGGCAGCGATGACGCCATCCGGACACGTCACGGCATGTGAATGCGTGGAAAACCACGCTTACCGCATCCATTTTACCCGTTTCTCAAAGGACCTTTCCGACTATGTAACGAAGGTCTTAAATATAACAAGCATTTCAGCACCTTTAGAAGCTTAAGCTATCCATGGGCCTGTAGCTCAGCTAGGTAGAGCATCTGACTTTTAATCAGGTGGTCAAGGGTTCGAATCCCTTCAGGCCCGCCATGGACTTCATGAGCGATCGACGGCAGATCAAGTATGAGGGGCGAATGAACACCGATTCCGAAGAAATGGGTTTTTCAGCTGACCGGGCTGACTTTTGACAGGTGGATTATTTGGCAGCAGACAACTACACGTTCAACGTTTTGAAGCACGAGCTCGTGCCCGAGCACCATCTCCTTACGGAGGAGGAGGCGGAGGCCGTTCTGAAGAAGAAGAACGTCACACGTGATCAGCTTCCTAAAATCAGGAAGACCGATCCGGGACTCAAAGTGCTCGAGAGCATCCATGGGAACATCGAAGAGGGAAGCGTGATCAAGGTCGTCAGGAAGAGCGAGACCGCTCAGGAGTTCGTGGCGTACCGCCTGGTCACCAGGGGCTGATGACATGAGGGACCTAGTCAACCTCTATTTCGAGGAGCACTCCATCGTGGAGCACCACGTCTCCTCCTTCAACGATTTCCTCGCTACCCCCAACAATCCCAACAGCAGGATGCAGCGCATCGTGGACGACATCCGCGTCCCGACCGACGACGCCGAGCGCGGAGTGATCAAGCTCGACCCCGAGCGCACGAACGGGAAGAACATCGAGATCCGCATCGGTCGCCCGAGAAACGCCACCGGTGAGATAGAGAGTACCGCGCCCCCGACCATCCGCATCGAGGAACCCGAGGTCATGGAGGCGAACGGTTACAGCCACCGCGTCTCCCCCATGGAGGCCAGGCTCAGGAACATGAACTACATGTCCAGGGTCTTCGTCCACTTCGAGATCTACGAGGACGGCAAGATCAGGGACGACATCCCCGAATCCGATAAATGGGTCCGTGTCGGAGACCTCCCCATGATGGTCCGTTCCGCGGGATGCAACATCAACCGCCAGTCCCTGGAGAGGTACCTCGACCACCCCCTGTCCGACGCCGAGTACATCCACGAACTCATAGAGGCCAAGGAGGACCCGAGGGAACCCGGCGGCTACTTCATAATCGGAGGGACCGAAAGGGTCCTGATAACGCTCGAGGACCTCGCCCCGAACAGGGTCATGGTCGAGTACAGCGACAAGTACGGAGCACCCCTCGAGACCGCCAAGGTCTTCTCCCACAAGGACGGATACCGTGCGCTCACACTCGTCGAAAAGAAGAAGGACGGCATGGTCATGGTCTCCGTGCCCGTCGCATCGAGTTCGATCCCGCTCGTGGCGCTCATGAAGGCGCTGGGGATGGAGTCTGACGAGGAGATATTCGAGACCATCGTTTCCGACGACGCCATGGCCAACATGGTCTACGCCAACATCGAGGCCGCATTCGACAAGAAGAACTACGCCCCCAACGGTTACCACACCTGCGAGGACGCGATCCTGTTCCTCGAGAGGAACTTCG
>JAFVET010000275.1 GCA_017475875.1 Candidatus Methanomethylophilaceae archaeon | reverse complement strand
TAGCCATCATCGGGCAGACCGGAAGCGGAAAGACAACGATACTGAACCTGATTCCGAGGTTGTTCGACGTCACGTCCGGGACCGTAACCGTGGACGGGATAGACGTGAAGGACTACGAACTCGACCACCTCCGGTCCAAGATCGGTTACGCGACCCAGCGCCCGATGCTCTTCTCGGGTACCGCTGGGTTCAACATCGGATACGGCAAGGCCGGTTGCACCGACGAGGAGATGATGCGTGCGGCCGACGTCGCCTGCATCGGGGACTATCTCCGCAGTAGGGACGGGTTGGAAACCAGGATCGAGCATCTCGGGGCCAACCTCTCCGGGGGACAGAGGCAGCGCATGTCCATCGCGAGGGCGATCTGCAAATCCCCGGAGATCTACATCTTCGACGACACGTTCTCGGCATTGGACTACAAGACGGACGCCATGGTGCGCAGGAACATCAAGGCGGAGACGTCGGGGGCGACGATGCTCATCGTCGCCCAGAGGATCGTTACGGTGAAGGACGCCGACCGCATCATCGTCATCTCTGACGGGAGGATAGAGGCCACCGGGACCCACGAGGAGCTGATGAAGGGCTGCAGGCTCTATCGGGAGATGGCCGAGCTGCAGGAGGCGGTCGCATGATGGGTATGGGTTCCTCCAAAAAGTCCAAGCCCGACGATTTCAAAGAGGCGTGGATCAAGATATTCCGTTACATCGGCAGATACCGGCTGATGTTCGTGCTGACGGCGACGCTTTCGGCGCTGGCGTCGGTGCTGACCCTTCTCGGTCCGGTGTTCATCAGCGACATGACCAACCTGATCCAGGAAGGCATCGGGTCCACGATGGACTACGACAGGGTGGAGTTCACCGCCTACGTGCTCATAGCGATCTATCTCGTGAGCGGCCTGTTCCATTTCTTCGAGAACTACATGATGGCGACCGTGTCGCAGCGTTGCGCACAGATGTTCCGTAGGGACATCACACGCAAGTTCAACAGGATCCCGCTGCGCTACTTCGACCAGTCCTCCAAAGGCGACGTGATGAGCCGCGTCACCAACGATGTCGACACCCTCGGATCGTCGATGAACCAGTGCATCGGGTCGATGGTCACCGCCGTCACCACGTTGGTCTTCTCCATAGCGCTGATGCTGTTCCTGAACATCCCGCTCACGCTCCTCTCAGTAGCCATCGCCGCGGGCGGGTTCGTCATGGTGAAGTTCGTAGCCAAGAGGACGCAGAAATACTTCAAATCGCAGCAGAAGAACCTCGGTGCGATGAACGGCCTTGTCGAGGAGCAGTACACGGGCCATACAGTCGTCAGCATCTATGCGGGTCAGAAGGATGCCGCGCGCAGGTTCGACGAGATCAACGACGAGCTCGGGAAGTCCGCGTTCAGGTCGCAGTTCCTCGGCGGGATATCGTCTCACCTGAGCGGCCTGATCAGCAACGTGGGTTACGTGCTGGTGTGCGTCAGCGGGGCGATGCTCTACATGAACGGGATGACCACCTTCGGTGTGATCGTCGCCTTCATGATATACGTCAAGATGTTCACCGGGGCGTTCTCCCAGATATCCAACGCCATAGTGAGCATGCAGTCCGTCGCCGCGGCCGCGGAACGCGTGTTCAAGTTCCTCGGCTACGAGGAGATGCCCGAGGAGACCGAGAAGGTCAGCGTCGAGGGCATAAAGGGACTCGTCAGATTCGATAACGTCCGTTTCGGGTACGACAAGGACCGCGAGGTCATCCACGGGTTCTCCGCCGTCGTCCAACCCGGACAGAAGGTGTCCATCGTCGGCTCCACCGGAGCCGGGAAGACGACGCTGATCAACCTCCTGATGAGGTTCTACGAGGTGGATTCCGGTGAGATCTCGATAGACGGCATACCCATACGCGACATGACGCAGCAACAGGTCCGCGGACTCTTCGGGATGGTGCTCCAGGACACGTGGATGTTCGAGGGCACCGTCAGGGAGAACATCGTGTTCAACACCCCGGACGTCACCGACGAGAGGCTGGAGGAGGTCTGCAGGGCGGTGGGCCTGCACCACTTCGTGTCGTCGCTGCCGAAGGGGTTCGACACGAAGATCAGCGACATGGACTCCATGTCGGCGGGCCAGAGGCAGCAGATCGCCATCGCCAGGGCGATGGTCGGAGATCCTAAGATGATAATACTCGACGAGGCTACGAGTTCCGTCGATCCCCTGACCGAGAAGATGATCAAGGACGCCACCAACAGGATGATGTCCGGAAGGACGTCGTTCATCATCGCGCACCGTCTCTCCACGATAATCGATGCGGATATGATCATCGTGATGAGAGAGGGGGAGATCGTAGAGACGGGAAGGCACGAGGAGCTCCTGGCGAAGGGCGGTGCCTACAAGGAACTGTTCGACAGCCAGTTCGACGTCGCCGAATGACCGGCAGGGGGCGGAACCCCGCCCCGTCACAATAATAACGGATACGGCGATGACATCCCATGCGTTCGCTCACGTTCCAGGACATAGAGAGATGCAGGCGCTGTCCCCTTTCCTTCAGATTCTACGACGCCCAATCCCCGAAGACGCTCACCCTCTTCGAATGCATGGACCTCGCCGTGAGGGAGACCGTCCGCTCCGCCGGCGAAAGGAGGGTCCTGGGGGAATCCGTAAGGGAGGACCAGCTCCTCTCCGAGTTCTGGGACAGGTGGGACGCCTCGAGCCCCCTGATAGATTACCGCAGGGAGACCAACAAGCTCGACTACATCAGGCTCGGAGAGACCTGCATCCGCAATTACGCCAGGATGTCGTCCACAAGGGGTTTCGGAGGGATCGCCGAGGCCGGTATGAGGGGCACGTACCGCCTTTCCGACGACATCTCGATAAGCGTCTCGATCGACGAGGTCGCGAGGTCGGGGGACGGGACGACCATCGTCAAGTACGTCACGGAACCGGTGCTATGGTCGAAGGAGGACCTCGGATCCGACCGCGAGATGTCGGTCGACGCGCTGTGGGCGTACGACAACATACCCGGGGCGGACCACATGGACCTCCAGTGGGTGTTCCTTCACAGCGGTACGTCGGTAAGGGTCTGGGCGAACAGGACCTCCGCAGAACGCAATCGGTCACTTCTTCTGGACGAGTTGGAGTCCCTCCTGAGGGACGACGCGCTTCCGAGGGAGACCTACGACTGCAGATACTGCAGGTACCGCACCCAATGTCCCCGGTTCCTCCACGAGATATCGCTCGCTTCCATGGAGGACCCCGCCGCGGACAGGGGCGTCCGGCTGGTTGACAGGTATGCGGAGCTTTCGGAGAAGATCGGTGCGCTCGACACGAGGAGGAAGATGTTGGAGACGGAGAGGGACGCCGTGGCAGCGGAGTTGGCGGAGTTCGCGAACGCCAGCGGTTACATGTCCGTCACCGGTAGCGAGCACAAGGTCCTCGTGAGGCACGAGAAGAAGGTCGACTTCCCGGAGGACAAGACGGAGTTGGTCGAGAAGCTGAAGTCGAAGGGACTCTACGACGGGATCAGCATGGTGAACTACCCGAGGCTCCGTTCCGACATCGCCAAAGGCACGGCCGATCCCGAGATCGCCGCTATGGCCAAGATTAGCAGGGTGGACAAGCTGTACATGAAGCGCAGACGAGCACATAGTGCCAATTGAGTTTGTGTGTGTCCCCATGTGGCCCGAATATGCCGTTTGACGGATACGCGTTCGATCTGGATCGACCAGACCGACCCGGTACATGCACGAGGACTGTCGTTGGTTCCCATTCAAGTTTGGACGGAACGTATATCGCGACCAATTCTGGGAGATGATATCGTCACATCTGATGACTCTTGGCATACCAGGCTCTCGTTGGATTGTAAGGCATGTCCAGGTGAACCAGGTAGTGCGATTATGTCAGCGTCAAAGAAGATTTTCCAGACGGTGTCTGGAAAATGTCTGGGAAGAATTCGTAGAACCTCAGGAAGCTATGGGGGTTGTTTTTACTGAATCCCCTGCCGAATTTGTCGGTCAAGCAATCTGAAAGAACTTCGATCACCTGTCTTTCATATTCGGCGCGGTTTTTACCCTCCGGCAGCTCGATTGACATACGTCTCTCCAAAAGCCAGTTGCGACGGACGAGAGACATCTTGGTGACACGATACGCTTGGGTTCTGCAGGATTCGACGATGGATACGGCATCACCGACGTAATCTCCGGTGATTTCATTCATGGTGGCGACGGTATATTTCCCTGAGTTCCTGAAGATCTTCGAAGAGACGGTCTCGGCTCGGCCAGGTCGGTGGCTGTCCACGCCGACTGCTGCTACGACAGCGCCGAGACCTACACGAAGGTATCCCTCTCGACCGGGATGGTCATGTGTGGCAACGCCGTGTTCTACGTGGAGTACGGGTGAGACGACATGCTGAAGAGGTACGCTAGACTGCACAGAGAGGACGGTTTTGTCCCCCGCTTCCTGGCCAGACGGTTGTGGGGGAAAGTTTCAGTGACTTCCGGGGGTCACTGAGTTTTCAACAAGTTGACGTCGATCGCTTGGTATGGTCTTGACCGGGCGATCTCGACGATGGGACTGGAATCCGAAACGATGTTTACGGATGAGATGTACATGCAATCATAATCCGATTCAAGCCGAATGAGCCGGTTTTCCATGAGGATGACCTTGTATTCAGAGGATTGTTATGACGAACCGGTCCAGATGGGATTTTGCAATCTGCGATTGCAAAGTGTCCGTATGGGGCGGGGGATCGGTTTAATCCGTACCACCCTTACCATCGTTCAACCGGGAGACGGTCTTGTCGAAATCTGATATGTATTTTTGATTCTGTTTGTAGATGTTGTATTCGGACTTCGCCTTGGATTCCGCCGCATCCCTCGATACCGATCCTTTTCCGGTCAGGATCCGGTATTCCATGAAATTGAGGAAAGCATCGACTGATTTCGCGAAATCGCTCATCGTGAACGTGTTCTTTGATTCTATAAGACGTTCTATGTAGTCGAAGTATGAAGATACCGCCCGTTCCAGCCTTCTGATTTCTTCTTCGTCGAGGTAGTTCTTCGCTATGACGACATCGGCTTGACGTATGGCCCCGTCGGGGGATTGCTTCCATGTTTTCAAGCCCATGTTCCTCTCGTTGTGGTCTGCGGAGTTGTATATGATTTCAGGTGCGGTTTGCCCGGTTATGGCATAATGGAATTTGTTCTGGACCAAGGCATAGAAGTCCTTGGTGGTCTTCGAATCTTTGTCGTAATCTACGCTGCATTCCGCATAGATGTCCGTTATCTTTTGCCAGATGCGGCGTTCGCTGGCACGGATCGAGCGGACACGCTCGAGCAGTTCGTCGAAGTATTCCTTGTCGAAGTGATCTGAATTCTTCTTGAGGCTTTCGTCGTCGAGCACGTATCCTTTTATCGTGTATTCCTTGAGGATCTTGGTGGCCCAGATTCTGAAATTGGTCGCTTTCTGGGAGTTGACGCGGTATCCCACGGAGATTATCATGTCGAGATTGTACATGTCTGTGGTACGTTTGACCAGTCTGCCCCCCTCTTCTTGAACTTGTACATTTTTTGTACAAGTTGGTTCACGCTCTAATTCACCTTCCGAATAGATGTTGCTGATGTGCCGGGATATGGTCTGTGTGCTG
>JAFVET010000274.1 GCA_017475875.1 Candidatus Methanomethylophilaceae archaeon | reverse complement strand
GGCATGGTGTGGTTGACGGTCTCGAGGTACGCGTTGATGGTCTCGGGGGTGACCTCCTTTCCGAGCCTTCTCTCGATGGTCTGGTGAGGGGAGTCGAGACCGACGAGGATGGTCCTCCTGATGTCGTCCCAAGCCTGCTGGATGGCGGTGTTGTTGACGCAGTGGAGGTCATCTGCCTCGGCGTAGATGTCGGTGTGGGACAGCTGGTAGGGCATCCAGCTCCTCTGTCCGAGCGGGACACCGATGTCCTCGTTCATCATGGGGAATCCACGCTTCTTGGCGATCTCCATGGCGGACTTCTGGAACTCGACCTTGGATTTGGACTGCTTCCATCCGCCGTAGCAGTAGTACTTGGTGCCCATGTCGGTGGGCTCTTCCTTGAATTTCTTCTTGCATGCTTCCATGAACAGCTTGTCTTTTCCTGCCATGGTACTCACTCTCCCTTAACGTTCCAAGGCTGGTAACCGCCGAGGGTCCTCAGCTTGTGAATCCTGAGTCCGTATGCGGTGACTTCCTTGTCCTCCCTCATGTCGACGCCGTCGGCTCTGAAGATGGTGGTCCTCTTCTTGAGGTCATTCATGGTAGCGGGTTTGCCGACGGAGATCCTCCTGTCGAGCGGGATGGCGACCTGGTCCTTGACGTAGACGACTTCTTTCTTGTCGGCGTCCCAGACGTACCTCTGCCAGCCGTCGAACATCAGACCGTGCTCGTCGAGACGGCAGGCGTGTCCGTGGACAGTGGCTCCCCTGATACCGGTGAGGGCAGGGTCGAAGGTCTCGTTGTCGATGAACTCCTTGGCCATCTTCTCGAGGTCCCTCTCACGGACCTCGATGATCTGCCTTCCGGACAGGGTACCGGTGTCGATACCTCTGTACCTGGAGAGATACATCCAAGCCCTCTGGTAGGGGGAGATGGGTGCGAAGTAGACGGAGTCGGTGAACTGGATGTACCTTACACGGTCTCCGTGTTTGGCACCCTCGATGGGGACGACCAGTTTCCTGATGGGGCACTCGAGCTCTTTGCCCTCCTCGATTGGGGGGTGGATGGACTTGTAGTCCTCTCCGGGGTTCCTGTGGCCCATGATCCTGATGACATCGTCCTGGGGAACGTCACGGAGTTTCTTCAAATTCTTTTTAGGATCCAGGTATCTTCTCCTGTTCTGAGCGGGAACAGTGGTACCGGGATAGAACTGTCTCTTGTAAGCCATGATTATGCACTCCTATAGTCGTGAAGTGTGGGTTTGTATTTACTGTACCTTCCGACCTGAAGGTTGTAACCGTGCTCAATGTGTTTGTTGCAGGCCGCTTTTATCTGATCGAGCCTCATTTCGAGCATCTCGTCATCGTCTACCTCGAGTTCGATGTAAAAGGCCCCCACAAGGTAGCGAAGTTCGACCTCCCTTCCGCGGACGTTGATGATCCTGCGCTCGGTATGGTCGTTGGCCAACCCCTTCCCCGGACCGCTGTTGATGGTCTTGGGGAGACTCTCGCCGGTCATGTTGATCTGCCTGATGTTAGGTATGACGTCGAGATCGTTGAGCAGTTTCTCAGTCGTCTCAGCGCTGAGAAGACGGTTGGTGATGATCTGGACCTCGGGAAGAGGGACTCCAGCGTAATCTACGGTCGGGTTTTCGGATACAGACATATACAGCCCTCACAGTTTGTTCTTCACCTTCTTGGCCTCGGCAGCGACGCACTGCATGGGCTTTCTGAACTCTTCGATGTCTCCGAAGACCTCTTTGAAGAGACCGGAGGTGGCCTCGGCAGAGAAGGTCTGGGTTCCGCCATCCAGACAGTTACCGGCGGTAACTGCGGGGATCAGGACACCCTTGGCATGCCTGGTAACGACGTGGTTACCGTGGAACAGACCGGGTCCGCCACCACCGTAGATGGAGTGGGAGAAGAAGGACATACCGACACCGACACCCTCGGCCCTTCCGTAGTCCGCTCCGGGGAGAGCGGACTCGTGCTCGAGCAGGTCGTTGTAGTACAGGATGGTACCGGGGACACCCTGGGCGGCCCTGGCGGCTCCGACGTTGACCATGACTGCGGCGACCATTCCGGTTGCAGCGTAGGCGTTCCACTTGGGGAGGTCGTCGGTGGTGTACATCTTGTATCCGGACGGGAGGGTCTCCTTGACGCGGATGACGCCGTCGTCGATGGCCCTCTCCATCAGGGATTCGATAACGGTACCGACGGTTCCGGTCTTACCGTTCTTCTTGACGATGGAGTACAGTATGTTGTTGGCGTTGAGTCCCTGGTAGGCGAGTGCCAGAAGGGAACCCCTCTCGGAGTTACCGACGGTGTCACCCATCTCGAGGGATCCGCACTGCTCGTAGATGGCAGAAAGTGCCACACCCTGCATGGCGTTCCTGTTGACCAGGGAGACCACGTGGTTGGCCATGATGTTCCTCAGGGCGAAACCGGCACCCTCGTTGTTCTGGGGAACGTCGAGGATGGATTTGATGTTGGCACCCTGGAAGTTGATAGTCTGGGGGTATCTTCCCCATACGGCGGCCTTGACCATGTTGGCCTTGTACATGGGGACGTCGAAGTTGTCGATGATGGTCTCGGTGACCGCGGCTGCGGTAGCGGTGAAACCGGTGGTGTACTCGACACCGGCGTTCATCCTCTCCTCGGGGACGATGACGACGAGCCTCTTTCCCTTGACCTTGACTTCGGTTCCGTCACCATCGTAGACCTGGACCTTCTCTTTGACACAGGCTGCGATTTTCTCAGCGTTGTCGACGAGGGGGAGATCCATTTCCTTTCCTTTGATGATGACTCCGCCGCCGGTCATGGATCCGGTCTTGAGAGCTTTCTCGATACCGGCCAGGTCGACTGCGATGGTCCTCGCGGTCAGAGATACGATCTTCTTGATCGCTTTGTTGCGCAACGGACTGATGGCTTCCAGCGGGATGTCTTTTGCGACACGCTTCCCGTAGTCGTCATACAGATCCACTACGTCAGTGTATTTCGGCATTTCATACCTCCTTTTCGATATAACCGGTCCTTCTTAGAGAAAAACCGGGTTCCCTTGCATTCGACCCTAACGAACAAATGAATATAAAACCGTCGAAAAAGTCGGGTTTTTGAACGATATCGAGTAGATTTAAGATGTCCTTAATTACCCGCGAATCTGCAAAAAGTCGGTTTTCGTTTCTTAGGTTGTATTTATAATATTGGATGGAGGGTGTATCCATAACACTCTCCATCCTGTTTGTATGATTGGTTGTTACTTGGTTTTTTAGTAGTGATACTGGCTCAATCGCGCTTCGCTTTGGGCATAACGCCGCCCGAATAACGCTCCAAATGTTCGACGAACGACGGAATCATCGCGTAAGGGATGCCGCACGCCATCTCGTCCGATTTCATCGGGGTCTTCTTCCTGCAACCGAAGCATCCGAGCGAGATGTTGGGTCTCTGCTCTATCATGGGTACGGCGGTCACGTCCTCGCAGGCGCACATGAAGGCCCCGGTGGAGAACTCGGCCCTACCTCCGCCCCGGGAGGTGGTGAACGGGACTATCCAATAGATGTGCTCCGGGATGTCCGCCATGAGGACCACGTCCGGTTCGAAGTCGGCGTCCTTCAGGGGACAGACGACCTCTCCCTGGTACCTCTTTCCTGACTTCTCCCTCTTCGCTATCATCTCGGCGGAAGCCTGTACGGTGTCGTGCATCCCTATGTTGGCATGGAACTCCCCGGACTCGATCTTCTCGGGGGTGTCGGTCATCCACAGGGCGGAAGCACCTACCTTGCAGTTGATGGAATCCTCCGGAAGCGCGAAGGAATTGCCGTCCCTGGCCGCGAACACGGCCTGGCAATGGCTCATCTGGTAATCGGGGACCTCGTATCCTTCCGGGAAATCCTTCCCGACCTCGATCAGTTTGACGGCGACGGGTTCTCCCCTGAGTTTGATGACGTCTCTTATGACACCCGCATAACGGCGGTTGGCCTCCAGTATTTCCGACATGACTAATGGATACACCCGGACCACGATAAAACTTCACGTCGAATATGAAAAATGGGGACCGGCCGGTGCATGCGGCCAGCCCCTGTCTTCGAAGAACTTTTGATTTTGGGAAGAGGACGGCTTTTGGATGGAATGGTTTCCTGAAGACGTCAGTCCGATGGGGGCCACATCCCGCGGAGCCTTCCGCCCTCGCGCTCCGGATCCATGGTGCTCACTTCGAGCCCGGGGACGATCATGCGCACCGACGGCACCCCGAGTTCGGGACGCGTGAGGTCGACTGCGACGACCTCCTTGAATCCCGTGTCCATCAGCTTTCCGAGGACGACCTCGATGTCGTCGAGGACGTACGGGGTGGCCTGGTTGGGTATATCCTCCAAGTAGACCTTCTTCTCGTTTTCCTCGAACCAGAGGGCGTTGGCCTTCTTGATGCCCTCGTACCCCATCTCCTGGGACACCTTCTGGAGCTGCGCGTTGATCTTCATCCCGTGTTTGTGGGTGGTACGGCTCTGTGCGACCTCCGTGATGGCCCTGATGGCCGCGATCTGCGGATCCAGATGGGTACCGACTCCGATGGTGAGGAGTTCGGGATCCTTGGTGACCGTGTCGTCTGCGGAAGCGCCGATGGTGGTGACCCCGATGTCCGAGGTCAGGTCCTTGAGGTGTATCTCTATCCCCTTGTCGCTGAACTTCTCTATCAGCTGGGCCGGAACCGAATCCTTGTCGCGGATGAGCACGTCGGCGTTGGTCCGCCCCTGATATTCGGCGATGGACCAGGCGTCGCGCTCGATGTCCTCGAACAACGCGTGCAGGATCGCCTCCTCCATGGTGTTTCCGGAAGCTATGCCGTTGGTGTGGAACCTGAACAGCTGGTAGTCCCCATCCTCGTAATACGGATAATACACGGCGCATGCCGGGACCCAGATGGGACAGCCCCTGAACATCTCGTACCCTTCGGTCCAGGCGATCTGCTGCCCTTCGAGATGGTCGAGGACCCTCAACGGGAGGATCAGGTCGACTGGGTTGACGGTCATCATGACGTCGCAGGCCTGCTCGTACGTCCCGTAGACGATTTCGTCGGTATCCCTCAGCTCTGCGGAATAACGCTCTATCGTCTCCATCACGGCGGAGGCTTCCGCCTGCTCGCGCGTCACGCCTTTGCCGTTGTAGTACTTCGGTTTTCCCAATGCGGTCTCCTGACGGTCGACCGAGAACACTGGTATACCCAGGTTGTCGTATCTGGTGATGTCCTCAGGCTCCCCCATGCCCGCCTTCCCCAGAAGGGGAAGGACCCTGCTCAACGTCTCCTCCGGAGGCATGACACGTATACCGGTCTCTGGAGAACATTTGGGACAGCGAGTCAACTGCAACATGCACCTTTAACCTATGATGCGGTTTATAATAGATACTGCGCCTGTTTATCCTAGAATTAACCTACTGTAACTCAATGACCAATGTGACCCAAGGAAACAACCACTGTACCACGGTCCAGACAATAATTTGCCATGTATCAGTTACGGTTCCAATTCTTCAAGTTTTTTAAAGGCCATGTCTACGATTTCTTTAGCTGTCTTTCCGCTATTAAGTCCTTCTAATACCGTTTTATTAAT
>JAFVET010000273.1 GCA_017475875.1 Candidatus Methanomethylophilaceae archaeon | reverse complement strand
GTACATCTCCCTGGAGACGTGGACCTTGGGGTTGTTGCCGAAGCTGGGGCCGAACTTGCCGCCCGCACCCATGTAGAAGTCCTCGGTGTTCTCCCTCAGGAAGTGTATGTCGAACTCGACCTCCCTCTTCAGCGGGACCAGGGGGAACCAGGACGTGACCGGTCTCAGGTTGATGTACTGGTCGAAGACCGCCCTCATCTTCAGCAGCACGCCCTGTTCGAGCACCCCGGGTTTGACCCTCGGGTCGCCGATGGCGCCGAAATAGATGGCGTCCTTGGATTTCAGGAGCGAGATGTCCGCATCCGTCAGGAGCTCACCCGTCCTGAGGTAACGGTCGGAACCTATGTCCACGTTCTCGGCGTCGAACTGGAACGAGGATATCTCCGACACCGCGTCCAAAACGTCCATTCCTGCGGCTATGACTTCTTTCCCTATCCCGTCTCCGGGTATTATCGCCAGATGCTTCATCGGAACTTGCCCTCCCTTATCATGTTCATGAGTCCGCCCTCTTTGATGAGGGACGTGATGAACGGCGGGTACTCGGGGAACCTGTATTCCTTTCCGCCCGCCACGATCAGACCGTGATCCGGATCCACCGTGACCGTTGAACCCTCCTCGACGTCCACGTCGCACTCGACCAGGAGGAGACCGATGTTCATCGAGTTGCGGTAGAATATCCTGGCGAACGAGGGCGCTATGATGCAGGAGAAACCCGCCTCTATGAGCGACAGGGGGGCGTGCTCCCTGGACGAACCGCAGCCGAAGTTCCTTCCGGCCACGAGGATGTCGCCCTTCCTCACCTGGGATGCGAACCCGGGCCTGACCTTTTCGAAAATATAGTCGTTGAGATGGTCGAGGTTGGATGCGACGAGACGCTCCGCGGGGATGATCTGATCGGTGTCGACGTTGTCCCCGAAGACCCATGCCTTTCCTTCGAACCTGTCCATCAGAATCCCTCCAGCTGTTCGGGGGTGACTATGCGTCCCGCGATGGCCGAGGCCGCCACCACGGCGGGTCCCGCGAGGTAGACCTCGGAGGACTTGTCGCCCATACGGCCGATGAAGTTGCGGTTGGTCGAAGACACGGATTTCTCACCTGCAGCCAGTATACCCATGTATCCGCCGAGGCACGCCCCGCAGGTGGGTCCGGATATGAACGCGCCGCAGTCGAGGAAGATCTGCATCAGACCCTCCTCCACCATCTGGCGGTAGACCTTCTGGGATGCGGGGACCACCAGGAACCTGACGTCGGGATGGACCTTGCGCCCTTTGACGATGGATGCCGCGATGCGCATGTCCTCTATCCTTCCGTTGGTGCAGGAACCGAGGTACGCCTGGTCGATCTTAACGTCGGCGTCCTTCACGGGACGGCCGTTGCTCGGAAGATGCGGATACGCCACCATCGGCTCGAGTTCGGAGAGGTCGTACTCCAGTACGCGACAGTATTCCGCGTCCTCGTCGGCTTCGACCGGGGTGTAATCGCCCCTCACCCAGTCCTTGATGTACTCGCGGGTGAGGTCGTCGCACGGGAATATGCCCGCCTTCCCACCGGCCTCGATGGCCATGTTGGAGACGGCGAGACGGTCGGCGACCGGGACGTTACACACGTCCCCGTGGAACTCGAACGCCTTGTAGTTGGCACCGTCGACGCCGATGTCGGTGATTATCTTGATTATGAGGTCCTTCCCGCCGACATAGGGTTTGAACTTGCCTTTCAGCACGACCTTGATCGTCTCGGGTACCTTGAACCAGAGCTTGCCGGTCGCGAACGCCGCCGCGGCCTCGGTCGAACCGATGCCGGTGGAGAACGCGTTGATTCCACCGTAGGTGCAGGTGTGCGAATCGGCTCCGACGATGAGCCTCCCGGGTGCAGCGAAGCCCTCCTCCACCATCAGCTGGTGGCAGACCCCGCTCTTTCCAACCTCGAAGTAGTTGGGGAGGTCGTGCTCGCGCACGAAGTCCCTCATCTCCTTGGCCTGTTCGGCGGAGGCGATGTCCTTGTTCGGGACGTAGTGGTCCGGGATGAGGACCATCCTTTCCTTGTAGAGCTTGTCTGTGCCCAGCTTCCCGTATTCGCGGAACGCTATCGGTCCCGTGACGTCGTTGACCATCACGTAGTCCACGTTGGCCATGACGATCTGTCCGGCCCTGGCGTCGGTCCCGGACTTCTCCGAGAGGATCTTCTCTGCTATCGTCTTTCCCATGTTATCACTCATTGGCGGGCCAGGTCCCTGTTTATGGCCGACATCATGGCGTCCACGGACGTCTCGACCACATCCAGGCCTACCGCTTTGCCGACGGACAGGTTGCCGTCGTCCTGGACGTTCTTGACCATCACCGTGACCTCGCAGATGGAGTCGCTTCCCCCGGTGATGGCCGCGAGTTTGTATTCCTCGAGCGTGATGTTGCTGTTGACCGCGTCGCGGATGGCGTTGAGCGCCGCATCGACGGGGCCTACTCCGACCTGCGCCTTCACACGTGATTCGCCGTCGATCCTGATGGTCACTGTCGCTGTGGATTTGACGTCGCGTCCGGTGAACACGGCGATACCCTCCAGCTCAGCGCGCTTGGCGTTCGTTGCACCCTTCTTCCAGAGAACGTTGTCGGCGATGTCGACAAGTTCGGCGTCGTCGTTATCATTTCCGCCGATGGATATCGTCTTGTTGGCGGACATCAGCTC
>JAFVET010000272.1 GCA_017475875.1 Candidatus Methanomethylophilaceae archaeon | reverse complement strand
TATCGGAATCTTGCCTCCGATCTTGCACTCGCCGTCGAGCACAGCCTTGCCAGCCTGTCCGCGGGGGAAGAACCCGAGGTCCTGCAGGGTCATGATCCCGGTCACGGTGTACACGTCGTGGACCTCCGCGACATCGATGTCCTTCGCGGTGATCCCTGCTTTCATGTACGCCTTGCGAGCCGCCTCGACGGTGGCTCCGAATGTTGTGATGTCTTCCCTCTGCGAGAGCGCGAGGGTGTCGCTGGCCTGCTCGACAGCCGCCACCTTCACATAGGAATCGGTGTACTCCTTGGCCTTGTCGAGGGGACAGAGGACCAACGACGCCGCACCGTCGGATATGGGGGCGCAGTCGAACATCCCGAGCGGGGACGCGACGGGTCCCGAGCGGAGGACGGTGTCGAGGGTTATCTCCTTGCGGAACTGGGCGTCGGGATTCAGCGAGCCGTGGTAGTGGCTGTTGACCGCGAACGAGGCCATCTCCTCCCTGGTCACCACACCGTCGTGGATCATCCTCCTGGCGATCATCGCGTGGAGGCTGGCGAACGTCAGTCCCATCCCGGACTCCCATTCCGCGTCGGCGGTGGTGTCCAAGACGGAGTTTATGGTCACGTCGTCCATGTCGGTCATCTTCTCCGCGCCTCCGACGAGGACGATGTCGTGCATACCGGAGGCGACCGCCATGACCGCCTGCCTGAACGCCACTCCTCCGGAGGCCCCTCCGGACTCGACCCTGGTCGCTGGGATGTGGTTGGACGCCATTCCGCTGTAGTCGGCGATGAGGGCGTCCACGTGCTTCTGGTTGACGAAGCTGTCAGCCCCGAGGTTTCCGATGAACACGCCGTCCACCTCGTTTCCCGAGAGGTTGGCCGACTCGATTGCACGGATCCCCGCCTCGATTCCGATGGCCCTGAAGGACTGGTTCCAGAGCTCTCCGAACTTCGTCACACCTGCTCCTATGATTGCTACTTCCCTCATGATATCACTCCGGCATGACGATCTTGCCCTTGTGCTTCGCATACATCCCGTAGTCGAGATAGATCGGATCGGCCAGGACCTTCTCCAAGACCGGTGCGCGGTCCCTCTCGAACCCCTCGATGGCATCGGTCACCGTTATGTCGAACGCGTCGCTACCGGCTCCGGAACCGTAGGACGTCACGAATATGCGGTCCCCGACCTTGGCGTGGTCCAGGACGTTGGCGAGTCCCAACGGGACGGCGCCGCTGTACGTGTTCCCGATGTTCGGGGTGAGGAGGCCGTACTCGATCTGCTCCGGGGCGAAGCCGAGCTGCTTCGCGACCCTGGTCGGGAACTTGCCGTTGGGCTGGTGGAACACCGCGTAGTCGTAATCGGAGGGCGAGGTCCCCATGGCCTCCATCAGCATCTTGGCCGCGGAGGTGATGTGCCTGAAGTAGGCGGGCTCCCCGGTGAAGCGTCCCCCGTGGAGCGGGTAGGGCTGTCCCTCCCTCCTCCAGAAGTCGGGGGTGTCGGTGGTGAAGCTGAGGGTCTTGTCGATCCT
>JAFVET010000271.1 GCA_017475875.1 Candidatus Methanomethylophilaceae archaeon | reverse complement strand
GAGCTTTTCTTGGACAGTTGTTGGTCACGTTTACCTTACGGCTTTGATAGGTCACTGTTAGGTCAAGGCTTAACGTATCCCTTGGACATTCTTTCGCATCCGTCCCTGTCCGACAGGACCGGGTGTCAGTGACCGTTTTGGTCACAGGCCGTTTCGGAGTCCGGCAGAGCCGGACCCCGTCAATGGGGGTTATGTTCACTGATCAGGTTCAGGTTCGACCGTCCTTGTTATCTCGACGTCCCCCGGAGGCAGTATGCGGGAGATCTCCTCCTCCGGCACGTTGAAGAACTTGGCCATTTCGTTGCTCTTCCTTCCGGCTTTGCCTTTGCCGGGCACGATTGTCATGTAGCGGGTGCAATCCACGAAAGCCTCCTTCGGGCCGCACATGATCTTGCGTGCGCCCTGGTATTGGATCTCCCCGACCATGAGCTCCATGGGCAGGTGGTACTCGTAGTTCCTCTTTCCGCGGATGATGAACGCACCCCTGGGGACGAACTCTCCCGGGTTGGGGGTCTTGCTCACCTGGTCGGGGTACACCCAGAACGCCCCTCCCTCCGCCAGGGCGGCCACCCATGCCTTGGACTGCGTTATGGCGAAATGGCAGGCAGCCCTGATCTCGCTGTCCTCGGCCTTCGACCCGTCCTTCAGGATGACCGACGGGGCACCGTGGACGTCGGCGTGGGCGTAGACGTCCCCCTCCTTGAGGTGTTTCTTGACGATGTTGTCGTTGGTATGGGCGTCCTTTCCGGCGATGACCAGTTTCCCCTGGGGGGTTATGAACCATTTGTAGCGTTCGAACCAGAACTGTTTGGTCGGTTCCGCCTTGCCTGCGGCCAGCGCCTTCGCCTTAGCGATGCCCTTCTGCTTCTTGGCGAGTTCCGCACGGCGGTCCTCGAGAGCTTCGGCGGCGCGTTTGGCCTTCTCCCCGACTTCTTTTCCCCTCCCGTAGAGTTCCGACGCGTTCGCGTCCACTCCGAGGGTGTAGTTCAGCGTGACGCTCTCACCCGCCAGTTCCGCTGTGACCGCGTTTTTGGACGGGTCGATGGATTTCACGTACGGTATCTTCATGGCGCCTTCCGCGAGCTTGTCCCAAGTCAGCCTCGCAGACTGTTGGGCCAGGACCTTCAGCAGTTCGTCCGCCTTCTGGTATTCCGTGTAGACGGCCTCGGCCTTCCTGCGGTATTCCTCCTCTTCCTGGCGGTACTCCTCCAGCGTCTCCTCCTGTTTGGAGATCCTGCGGTTGAGCTTCTCCACCTCGGGGTCTACGTACGCCTCCTCCTCTGCGTCGGATATCTGACCCATGAACTCGTGGATGAGGTTGGACATCGTGTCGAAGCGCTTCGATTCCAGGTCCGAGTGCGACATCAGCTCCACGGGGGCGAAGTCCTCTATCTTCCCGTCCTTGTAGTACGCGGTCGGTTCGGGTATCTTCAGCACCTTGCCGACGATGTCCCTCATCGCCCCGTACATCCTCGATACCGCGTCGTCGTCCACTTCCGAAGCTGGAGTGTTCTTATCTATGCCGATCCTGCGGCAGATCTCCTCGGCGTACTGTCCTCCGAGGTTGACCGAGGTGGCCAGGGTCCTGACGGCGTCCGAATCCGATGAGCGGAAGGCTTCTCTGAACGACTCTTCCGACGATTCGGTGGGGTCGAAGCGCGACTTGGGCATGACGTACTGTTCGCCGGGACGTACCACACGGTCCTTCCATGTCTTCTGGATCAGACAGTTGAGGATGATCCCGTCCTTGATCAGGAAAAGGTTCCCTCCGCCGAACATCTCGAAGACAAGCTTGTAGTCCCCGTCCGACTTGAACAGTTCCATCTCCACGACACGGTCGAACCCGACCTGGCGGACCTTCCCGACCCTGGCGTTGTCGCTGTATTTCCTGAGGATCGCTGCGAATGAAGTGGGCATCGTCGGCGTCTCGGGTTTGGTCGCCGGGCAGTACAGCCACTTCTTGTCCTTGAAGAAGAGTTCCTTCTTCCCTTCGCCCTGCACGTTCAGACGCAGGAGGACGTTGCCGGCCCCCCAATGGAAGATCTTGTCCATATGCGCCCCTTCCAGGCCCGCCATCTCGGTGACCATCGAGCGCACATCGAAGGAACTCATCTCTTTCTTCATGGTCCCGGGTTAGGTACAGGAACGATATGGGTTTTGCCGTCACTCGACCGGTTCCGATTTCCCTTGGGATACCGGCTTGTCGTCGGAGACGAACTTCCGGAAGAACCCGGTCGCAGGTTCGAACACGAAGAAACGGTCGAAGACGCGTGTGGTGATCAGCGACACGAAGTATCCTGTAAGGAAAGCCGAGATCAGCGTCCCCAGACCCAGGTCGGTTATCTTCCCGAGGGCGAACCAGCAGATGACCGCCGAGGCGCTCATGCAGAACACGTCGAAGACCGTCTTGAACACGCGGTACCGGATGTGGAACGTTATGACCACGTCGCGGATGAAGACGTCGCATGGGAGGAGCGGGATGTACGCGCGCATGAAGAACGACACCGCGAAGAAGAGGAGGACCATGGCCAGTACAAGGTACAGGACGTCCAACTCGGGGGACGTCGGCATTCCGGACGTGGCGCCCTTCATCACGTTGAGGAACGCACCGAACAGCAGGGCCTCTACTATAGATATTATATATCCGCCGCTGAACCTGCGGGTCACGAGAACGCACAGACATATCAGTACGAGCTGGTAGATTATGTTCCATGTCCCGAAGTCGAGAACGGGCAGAGCGTAGCTCACCATCAGTGGGATGGACGAGATGACGGTGACCCCGTACCCGCTGCGGATGAACAGGCAGACCGAGCAGGCGACGACAAGCAACCCCAGCATCAAAGAAAGCTCGCATGGGAAAACAACCCTTCCGTCTTCGGTCCTCATATGGTCTCGCATCCCTATCTGGTTGATATCGGTTTCCTTCACGAGTCCGTGCGTGCTACGGTCTGCACGATGGATGGCTGTCGGCAGGTCGCCATTTCGAGCGTCAGACAAATCATTTCGTCATATCACTTGAACAAGTATAACAAGAAGCAACCACTCTCCGTTACTGGTGGGTCAGAGTTCCTTTCGAAGGAAAGCTTACCCAACCAGTGATTTGGGTTATTGCCTGATCGGACACCGACGCCGCTTGTGTGGCGTCTTGTCCGAACAGGCTTGATTGTTCTTTTTACGCATCGGCAGGATTACGGTCGTTTCGTTTTCTGGGGCACGGCCCCGTATCGTTTCCACATCGGCTGGTGACACTGGCGTCTTTTACAATCCCGATTCCATCATGTCCGCCTTCGGACTTTTCCCTGAAAAAGAT
>JAFVET010000270.1 GCA_017475875.1 Candidatus Methanomethylophilaceae archaeon | reverse complement strand
TACCTTCACCGAGATCGCTGAGTCCTTGCCACGGAAACAAATGCCGTAGAGGATGATCCTGCCGGTCATCCCCCGGTAGTATCCTTTTCCCTTGATCTGCGATACTGCGGCGTCGGCCGCCTTCTTCATGCTTCCAGGTTTCGCGGCCCTGGTCCTCTTCAGCTCGGACACTATGTCCGGGAGCCTCTGGCGGTTCGGCCTCGTGAAGAGATAAACTTTGGACCGGTCTGCGAGGATGTCGGAGACGAGCTCCGATTTGTCGACGAAACAGTACCCATTATCACGGATTTCCCTGAAATTGTCTATTCCCCTGGGCATCCTCATCAGATCAGACCACTCCAGCATGTATGCAGAACCGTCCTTTGCGCAATCAACGGAAACCGTTCGTCACCGAACTTTTTCAGGTACGGGTATCGTGTGGTATCCGAGGGCGGTGGAGTCACCTGCGGCCATCGCCAGCAGTTCGGAGATGTGGACCACCGGCATCCCTCCTGGGAATGCGTCGTACTTCATCAGGCACATCGGACATGCCACGACGATGACGTCTGCACCCGCGCACTCCTTCTGTCTCTCCTCCATGAGCTCCTTCGCCAGGGGCGTGGATTTGCCGCAGCAGCCGAAGCCGTTGTCCATGACTTCGTAGCCCATGGCGGACACGACCTCCCTCATCTCGTCCGCCAGGTCCATGGCGGAGCAACCAGGTTCCAACGCGACTTTCATCTTGTGTTCCGTCTTCGGCAACGATCCCATGTTCTCGTGCAGGAGCTTTATGATGTGGTCCGCGGAGATCCCCGATTTGGCGAACTCCTCGGTGCAACCCGCGCACAGGGTGACGAGCCTCTCTCCGGACGCACGGTCGCGCATGTCGATCCTCGCCCGGTTGCGTTCGAACTCCCACATCTCGCGGAACTGCACCGGGCGCAGACAGCACGTGTTCCCTTGGAGTTCGGAGGCTTCTACGCCCATGGACGCCAGTCCCGCGGCGGTCGCGTAGACTATGTGCGGGAGCCTGCAGGCGGCGATACACCCGGGCACGACTCTGATCCCCCCTTCCGACCAAGGCGGAGCGGGAAGCGATTCGGGGACGTCGCGGGGCATTATGTATCCCGTATCATGGAACGTCTGCGACACGTGGATCCCGTTCTTCAGGGCGATCAGGTCCTTTATGACCGCCATCGGGTCCGTCCTGCGGCATACGGCGGAGCAGCATCCGCAGGAGATGCACATGTCGAGGGAATCCTCAGATCCGATCATTATCTCCATCGGGTCTATGCCCCCGTGACGGTGCGAAGGGCACACCTTGCTGCACTTGCCGCACCCGATGCACATCTGGCGGAGCCTTCCGATCTCTTCTTCGATGAACGACGGCATTTCCGGACCTCGGTCCGGCTATTCGGTCATGGTTCTAAACCGTTGCCTCTGTGGAGCAAAGAGTCAGTCGTGCTTCCAGCATCCATGGTACCGTATCCTTCGCTCGAGTTTACAGATAGGGATTCGAGGATTGCGATACGGTCGCATATCCAAGAGAACGCGCCGATATCTGAACCGTCGCGATTGTCTCGTCTAGCGGTCGTACCACCGTGTGGGTGCGCATGCAGGCTTCGTGGCAACCCAGGCAACGCTTCGGGGGAGGTCGTGACGGTTCCCCTTTGGCATTTTAGGAACGGTGGATTCAACGGCCTCGAAGCGTTCGTCCCATGGTGATACGGGCGGAAGGTCCGCCGCTCCAAAGCGCGTCCTTGAATGGCGTACCCGGGGCTATCCTGCCATTTGTTCCGTCACCGTAATTGTTCTGGTCTCCATCAAAGCACGTTGTCTAGCGATACCGATCCAGGTCCATGTCTCAGCTGACGGACAAATGGTTCGGGCATGTAGACGTCTACCTAACGGGTCAGCTTCTAATACCGTCCCCAGGTAGAACGTCCCGAGGTTCTGGTTTGAGCAAAGGACAACTCGTATTTGGAGACATGAGACCTCCTGCCGCCATGGTGAGGAGGAACATCAAGGACGCCGTCTTCAGGTCGCTCTTCAGCAGGAGATCGAACATCGTCAGGCTGTACGAGGAGGCATGCCCTTCGGAGGCCCCGGTGGCGGAGACGGACATCAAGCAGGTGAGGCTTGACCCAGTCCTCAGGAAGGGTGTGGTGAACGACCTGGCGTTCACCGTCGGGAAGGACGTGCTGTGCGTGGTGGAGGCCCAGTCGAGGGACGATCCCACCATAGTGTTCCGTTGCATGCAGTACCTCTACAGGTGCCTGGAGGGCCTGGTCCTGTCCGGGAGGCTGTCCCGGAGGGACCTGGCTCACCAGAGGTGGCGGGCATACGTTGTGTACCCCGCGGTCGGGAGGCACGCGCCGGACGGGGAGATGCTCAGGCTCACCCGGATACCTGACGATTTCGCCGACTTCACAGCGTTCTCGCGCGTCGACATCCCCGGAGACGGCCTCGTAACGGAATACATCCGCTTCTGCAACATCGTAAACGGCAAAATAACTAAGGGGCGGACCGACATATCAGTGCTAAGGGAGGTGTTCGACGAATGCGTATCGTCGGGCGTCCTCCGGGATTTCCTTACCGAGCATAGGGGCGAGATAATGGACCTGTACTATCAGATGACCAACGTCGAGTACAATCACCAGCTCGATGTGGAAGCGAGCATGCGCAGGGGCGAGCGCAAGGGTGAGCGCAAAGGAATGCGGAAAGGGCTCCGCGAAGGCAGGAGCCAGGGCGACGCGGACGCGTCGCGCCGCATCGCCAGGGCCCTTCTCGAGCGCGGCGACTCCGTCGAGTCCGTGTCCGAGGTCACCGGCCTCGGAGCGGACGAGGTTGCCGTGATAAGGGACGGGCTGGCGCAGGGCCGATCCGGCCCTGGCCGCTGACGAGTGCGACTGATGATGCCAGCATGTCTCTTTCAGTCGAATCGCATGTGACAGTCACGATTCGGTCGTGGCAGAGATTTTCATGCAGTATGGATGACCATCTCTGGCATGTAGTTCTTAAAGATTCAGTGATCCCCGAGGTCACAGAATCTTCAAGAAAGGCTCATGCTCTTCTTTTTCAGTGATACCGATACTGAGACCCTCTTGCAGGTCCGCCGAACCTTTTGATCTTCCACAACATCGACGAAAGGAGCATGGACGAGAGAATGAGGATCGCCTGAAAACCAGGGGGCTGTGCCCCTTTTATTCCAGGTCTACGGGTCCGGGTCGTGTCCGGACGGATTATGGCGACAGGTTGTGGGTTGGCCCGTATCGAGAACCTCCATGGGTCGGATGGGTATCGATGTATATGCATATCGGTTATCTGGCACATTGGTGTAAGTCAGTTCATTAAACATGTTTCATCCGTTTTCAATGAACGTGAGCGATACCTCGAGG
>JAFVET010000269.1 GCA_017475875.1 Candidatus Methanomethylophilaceae archaeon | reverse complement strand
GTCCTGGTCCTCATAAGTTTCATGCTTCACGAGTTCGGCCACAAGCTGATGGCCCAGAAGCACGGGCTCTGGTCGGAGTTCAGGATGTTCCCTGCGGGCCTCCTCCTGACGTTGGTCATGTCGTTCGTCGGTTTCCTCTTTGCAGCTCCGGGAGCGGTGATGATCCAAGGTATGATGGACGACCGGACGAACGGGCAGGTGAGCATCGCAGGTCCTGCAGTCAACATCGTCTTTGCGGCGATAGGGATCGTCGGAGCTCTTTTGGTGAACGGGAACCCAGTCGTGATCTTCTTCTACCTCCTCGCGTCGCTCAACGCGGCTTTGGCGGTCTTCAACCTGATCCCCGTGCCACCGCTGGACGGTTCGAAGATCCTGCGTTGGAACCTCGCGATATGGGCGGGTGCCATAGCCGTCGCCGCTGCGGAGTTCCTCGTAAACATGTTCTACGTTTCTGGAGAACTGTATTACTATCTATGAAAAAAGGGGCGGCCGTCAAGGCCGCCCAGGATCAACCCGTTTCACATGAACTCCGGGCAGGGGTATCTCAGGTTCCTGAGGATGCTGCCCTCCCATTGGTCGGCCTTACCCGGGTTCAGAATGTTCTTGGGATCCATCGCCTTCTTTATGGCGCGGATCGAGGATAGTTCGGACGCCCTCTCCTTCATGTAGTTAGGCGCCTTCGATATCCCCACACCGTGTTCGCCGGTCACGGTTCCACCCAGTTCGATGCATACGTCGAAGATCTCGTCCACCGCCTTGACCCCGCGCTCCCATTCGTCCTTGTCTTTCGGATCGATGACCATCTTGGTGTGGAGGTTCCCGTCCGAAGCGTGTCCGTAAGTGGCTATGGTGACGTTGTACTTGTCCGCGATCTCGCCGAAAGCCTTCACGGCCTTGGGCACCTGGGAGACAGGTACACCCATGTCGTCCGCAAGGGACACCGACGAGCAACCGGGCTTCAGGGCGGACAGGGAGGTCATGACCGATTTCCTCGCGTCGGTCCACTGGGCGATCAGCTTCTTGTCCTTGGTGGGGATGACCGCTATCGGACCTATCGAATTGGCGACTTCCTCGACTATCTTCAGGTCGCGGTCGATGACCTCGTCGGTCTCTCCGTCGACCTCCACGATGCACAGGGCACCGCAGTCCGGGAGGGGGTTGCCGCGCGCCTTGTTGACGGCGTTGATGCTCACAGAATCCATCAGCTCGCAGGAAGCGGGTATGAGGGGCTTCGCGATGATCGCGGAGATGCATCTTCCGGCGTCTTCGACGTTGCTGAAGCAGCACAGGCAGGACGCCGACTTCTTGGGCTTGGTGGTGAGCTTGAGGGTGATCTCCGTGATGACCCCCAGCGTTCCCTCCGATCCGCAGAGCAGACGTGCAAGCTGGTATCCCGACGCATCCTTGATCGTCCTGGTGCCGCAGCGCACGATCTCCCCGTCGGCTTTGACGAAGGTGAGTCCGAGGACGAAGTCCCTGGTGGCACCGTACTTCACCGCGCGCATACCGGAGGCGTTGGTGGCGACCATACCCCCGACCTGGCAGGCCTCGGCGGATCCCGGTGACGGCGGGAAGAAGAAACCGTACTTGGAGAGTTCGTTGTTCAGGTCGTTGTAGATGACTCCCGCCTCGACGTCCACCCACAGGTCCGCCACGCTGATGTTCAGTACGTGGTTCATCCTCTGCATGGCCATCACGATTCCGCCTTTGATGGGGACGGCCGCTCCGCAGAGGCCCGTTCCGGATCCCCTCGGGGTGACGGGGATGTCGTTGGCATAGGCGATCTTCATGATCTCCGAGACCTGTTCGGTGGACCTTGGCTGGACGACGATGTCGGGGGTCCGATGGAATATCGACGCGTCGAAACCATAGGTGTAAAGCACCGAGGGCTCGACAGAATAACCATCCTTGCCTACGACGGCCTCGATCTGGTCAATGATTTTCTGGTCCATCTGATTCCTCTGCCACCTCGATACTGCTAGATTGATAAAAACCCGACGGACATTTTGAATACGTCATATCACGATGCGTTACGAAGTGGTACCATGGCCAGTGACGATGCAGGGACGGAGCAGATGGCGCAGGGCAAGAGAGTCACCGAGAACATAGTCCTCTGTCCGGACGGCAAGTACCGTTGGGTATACGAGTTCAGCATGCTCAGGAATCCAGTGATCCTGTTGACGATCGTTAAAATCTTCGTTGCCATATTCGCGGTCATATTTCTACTGATAGCCATAGGTCCTGTTATGGATGGGAATACCAACGGCCTGTGGGACGAAATGAAGATACTGCTGATCTTCTTTGTCTTTTTCATGGGGTTGGTATGCGTGGCGTACCTCATCGTGGCAGCCCAGTACAAGTGGAAGTACATGGTACTCTTCGAGATGGACGAGAACGGGATCGTCCATCTGCAGATGCCGGAGCAGTTCGAGAAGGCGAAGGCGATGGCCTGGCTGTCTATGGCTTCGGGAATTGCCACGGGAAACATCGGTCAAGTCGGTCAGGGGATGATGATCGCTGAAAATGACCGTAGGATTTCCGATTTCCAGGCTGTGAGACGGGTGAAACCGATAAGGTCGATGCACACCATAAAAGTGGACCAGCCCCTGTCGCACAACCAGGTGTATGCGGATGGGGAGGACTTCGATTTTGTTCTCAACTATATAAAAGAGCATGTGGATTCGGAATCGTTCGGCATGTTCGCTTATTTCAGGCCGAGAAAGTGACCTCCGTGGAGTCGGATGGTGGATCAACAATGCAAATATTTAAATACTAATTATGACTGCCATGCTTTGGTATGACGGCCATAGCGGCGGGGTCACACCCGGTCCCATCCCGAACCCGGCAGTAAAGT
>JAFVET010000022.1 GCA_017475875.1 Candidatus Methanomethylophilaceae archaeon | reverse complement strand
CGATGCCGATGCGGACGGGAAGATAACCTCCAAGGACGTCGACATAGTAGGGAATATCATTGCCGGAAAGCCCGCCACAGTCAAGTACATAGACATCTACGGCAGGACCGCGACGGTAAGCTACCCTGTGAGCCACAGCCGCATCGGGGTCTCATATTGGCAACAGGCTGAACTCGCCACCCTGTTGGGGTGTTGGAGCGACGTCGTGCTGGCAAGCCAGTCTACGACCTCGTCCAATTCCCACCGTTACGATACCAGCAACATCCAGAAGGATTTCAAAGGGAGCAACATTACGACAGAGCTCATACTCGAGTGCAACTGCGACCTCGTCATTGCCAGCCAAGGCAAGAGTGAAGTCGTCGATGCCGCCGTAGCCGGCAGAAGCACGATAACCCCGTTCTACGTGGACGTGTCGAAGAGCAGCACGTATGTGAGCACCGTGCTCACACTGGGAGTCCTCATCAACGAGAACCAGAAGGCGCAGGCGTATGCGGATTATGTCAACGGTATCATGGACAAGATTTCAGAGGGCATGGGGAAAGTCGACAAGAAGGCGGAGTCCGTCGTGACCCTGATGTATGCCAACCAGTCCACCCGCGCCAATATAATCATCGAATGCGAAGGTACTGGAGCCGCCGACATGATCGGACTGATCAGCGACGTCTACGACAGCAGCAACAAGTCCACCAGCAATTACAGACTGGAGGTCGAGAAGGACTGGTTCATTGAGAACTGTGGCAAAGAATTCCAATTCATCATCGTACAGCAGGAAGGGACCGACACCAAGAAGGTAGACGACACATACTACACCCCACAGATGTACAACGACAGGTTCGAGGAGGCTGTAACCTACTACGACATGACGTCGGCCTACAAGAACGGCGAGATCCTCGGGACGACCTACTCCTACAACTCGTTCGGAGGCTTCGCCAACCTGATGTACCTCGCCTACCTGCTGTACCCAGACGTGTTCTCAGAGGAGGACGGCTGGAAAGCCCTGCAGGATTACTTCGACAACTTCACGACGGCGAAGATAGACGTGAAGAAGCAGGGTGGATGGTACTACACCGGGACCGAATACAAAGAGTACAACGAAAGGTTGGATAAATACTGAAACTATCGGAGGCTGTACTTGAGAGGGGATGAACCGGTCAGAGACGCGGTAGCGTTCTGGCTCGACGGAGATGACGAGGTAAGCAACGAGAAACACCTCGGCGAGTACCGCAGGTTCACCCTCTCCAAAATCCTTTTCATATTCGCCTGCGCCATCGTCGCGCTACTGGTGTCTGGATATGCGATATCCGTAGGCGAATACTCAATATCGTTCCTTGACACCTACATCCGCATCTGGGAGCACGTCACAGGCAACATCGTCGACATCACCGACGACTACGTGGTATGGGAACTGAGACTTCCACGCGTCCTCGGTGGCATACTCGCTGGAATCGCCCTGTCGGTATGCGGTGTCTCCATGCAGAGCATGCTCAAGAATCCGCTGGCCGATACGTACACCACAGGAATCTCCTCGGGGGCCTCACTCGGAGCCACTCTGGCCATATGCGCCGGGTTCTCCCTCATGGAGGGACCTTACGCGATAGTGATCAACGCGTTCCTCTTCTCGCTAGTACCGATGATGATGATCCTCGCCGTGTCCAGGATGAACAACTCGTCTGTGACAACCATCATCATGGCCGGGATTGCGGTCATGTACATATTCAACGCCTGCAACACGGTACTCAAACTATGGGCAACGGACGAGGCCCTGGCCAACGTCTACTACTGGTCCGTGGGCTCGCTTACCGGACTGAGCTGGTCGGATGTCGCGGTCATGGCCGTTTTCGTCGTTCCAGGCGTGGCGGCCATACAGCTGGTGTCGGACAAGATGAACAAGATGTCGATGGGCGACGAGAATGCCCGCGCGCTCGGGGTGGACGTGGAGAGGTTCAGGTTGCTGTGCCTGCTGGTGACATCCCTGGTGGCCGCATCCGTCGTATGCTTCACGGGATTGATAGGATTCGTCGGGCTGGTCTGCCCCCATATCGCCCGGATATTCATTGGATCTGACAACAGGCTGCTGATTCCGGCTTCGGCGTCATGCGGCGCCGCACTGCTTCTGGTGTCCGATGTGATAGGCCGGGTCGTGATCGCCCCGAACACGCTTCAGGTCGGAGTTGTCACCGCCTTCATCGGTGGCCCCATGTTCCTGTACCTCGTCGTGAAGAACAAGCAGACGAGGTGGTGACATGCCTTCCATCAGGACTGAATCGTTGTGCTTCTCGTACGGAGGCAACGATATACTGCATGATATAGACCTGGACATCGAAGGAAAAGGGCTCGTATGCATCATAGGTCCCAACGGAGTAGGGAAATCGACCTTGATCAAATGCTTCAACGGACTGCTCAGGCCCACCTCGGGTACGGTGTCGGTGAACGGGAGACCGGTAGGCGATTACAGCGTGAAGGAGCTGTCCGAACTGATCGGATACGTACCTTCGTCCACAACCATGAGCTTCCCGATGTCGGTCATAGACTCCGTCCTACTGGGACGCGACTCCAAAAGCAAATGGAAGCTGGATCCGTCCGACGTCCTTGCGGCGTACCGTGCGCTCAAGGTGATGAGGCTGGACGACATGGCCTTGCGCAACTGCAACGCCCTTTCCGCTGGCCAGATGCAAAAGGTCAACATCTGCCGCGGCCTGGTCCGCGATTCGGACATATTCATCCTCGACGAACCCACCTCCAACCTGGACATCAAGCACCAGATCTTCATCACCAACTTCCTGCAGATACTCGCCGAGGAGTCCGGGAGGCTGATCGTGATGATCAGCCACGACCTGAACATCGCCGCCAGATTCGCGGACAAGGTCGTGGTCCTCAAGGAGCCTGGAGTCCTCTGCGCATACGGAAGGCCAGAAGAGGTGATCACCGAAGAGATGATCAGAGATGTGTACTCGGTGTCGTCCAGGATAATAGCACATGACGGAAGGCCACATGTGATACTCGATTATGCGGAGAATTGGTGAGATGGTCCAATACGGTACGAGGTTTCAAGATTTCGGCGATGTTTGGCGGGACCTTCAGAAAGACTGGAACGGTGACCCTGTGCCCAGGGTGGTGGACGACCAGGTCGAGCTCAGTTTCTGGAAACCTTTCCTCCGCGAGAAGGAGATGGAGGGAACCGACATCTACAGCAGACAGGTATGGAACGCGGTGGAGGGGATAATCGGCGGACGTTTCTTCGACACCGTGACCGAGATAGGTCCCGGTTGGGGGAACTACACGTTCGATCTGGTCGAACACTGCAGAAAGCTGACGTGTGTCGACATGTCGAAAGATGTCCTGGAATACATATCCAGGCAATCGAGGGCGATGGGTGCCAACATCAGGACGGTCAACTCCAAATGGGAGGACTATTCCGGCAAGAAAACCGACCTGGTCTTCGGCTTCAACTGCTTCTATCGGATGCAGCAGATTGAATCCTGCCTGGAGAAGATCGACCGTCTGGGCGATTCTCACGTAATCGGGATGACGAGCGGTCCGCAGGAAAGGTACCTGAGGGATTTCGAAATGGAGCTGGGCCTGAAGATACGCTATGCGAGAATGGACTACATCGTCCTGGTGAACATCCTCTACCAGCTCGGCATAGACGCGAACGTCAAAACGGTCGGCCTCAGGAGGGAGTATGTGTTCGATTCCGTTGAGACTGCAGCGAAGAAAGCCTCGAAGAAGATATTGTCGAAGGATTACGACATCGCGGACCTGGAACGCATAATGGGGCGCTACCTAAAAAAGGATAGGAACGGGTCCTTCCACCACGTCCATGACTTCAAAGCGGCGCTCATATATTGGCGAAGTGCCCGCAGCTTCATGACCACATCATCCCGGCCTGCGGCTTTCGATCCCCTGCCGATGCCGAACGCCAGACCTCCATCGCCCGAGCGACGGCCTCGTCCATGTCGTAGTACCTGTAATCCCCCAACCTCCCCAGCAGGCGGAGGTTGGGATATTCGTCTTCGGCTGCGCGCCGGTACTTCGCGTACAGCTCCCCCGAGGTCTCCGAGGGTACGGGATAGTACCTCTCGTTGGATCCGGGGGCGAACTCCTCGGGGTATTCCTTGCATATGACCGTCCTTTCCGAGCGGTCGCGGAGATAGTACTTGAACTCATGGATGCGCGTGAAGTCATAGTTGTCCGGATAGTTGACCACGGCGTTGTCCTGGTAGTGCTCCATGTCGTATTCCTCGAACTCGAAGCGCAGGCTGCGGTACGGGAGCGGACCGAAACGGTACCCCATGAGCTCGTCCACAGGCCCCGTGTAGAATATGTGATCGTATCTCCCGACATCCCCCACGGAGGAGAACGGGGTGTTCAGGCGGAGCTCTATCCCGGGGGCGGAAAGCATCCTGCGTATCATATCCGTGTACCCGTTCACGGGTATCCCCTGGTAGCGGTCCTGGAAGTAACGGTCGTCGCACGACAGCCTGACCGGGACCCTGGCGGTCACCGCACCGTCGACGTTGGACGGCTCCGTCCCCCATTGCTTCTCGGTGTAATGACGAAATATGTGCTCGTAGATGTATTCGGCCAGGAACCTCAGGTCCTCGTCGTCCTGCGACAGGAACTCCATTATGGGAATCCTGTCCCCGTACCTCCCCGAAGAGAGGAGCTTGGACTCGATCCTCTCCGCCAGCGTCTCCGGGAACACCTTGCGGATGGAATTGAAATTGAACGGGATCGGTACCTCCATCCCCTCGACCATCGCCATGACCCTGTGCATGTACGTGTTGAACGACGCGAACCTCGACAGGAACCCCCACACCTCGCCATCCGACGTGTGCAGTATGTGGGACCCGTAACGGTGCACCATTATCCCGTTGACGTCGCGGTAATCGTAACAATTCCCACCCACCGTCCCGCGGGAATCGATAACTTCAACCCTGGCTGTCCTGGAAGCGAGGTTGGCGACCGTCGCTCCCGATATCCCTGCACCAACGACCAACACCTTCACGGATGTGACCTCCGGCCGATGTCCCGACCGTACCGTTTTCTCAATATATGATTTAAAGAGATATTGTTCGATAATCATACATCATATGTCGATCCGCCCGCGCCCCGACCTTTCTATATGGATTGTATAGATGAATGGCCTATCGAACGTCCAACTTTGTTTGGTCTAAGGTATTATATATTTCGTCTTAAGACCAGGGATTTATCGAAAACAACGTTAATCAGAACACATCGTAAGGTCATGGATTTAAAATCCTTAAATTCGGGAGACTTGCACGATGAACAAGACGACGGCCAACAGAGACCTCCGTCACAGAACAAATCCCTGACCGAGAAGGAACGGTCGGTGTCCCGGAACGCCCTGATGCCCGAAGGCTTCGTAGAAGTCTTCGAGAGCAGGCACACGATCATGATCCTCCTGTTCCTGGAGAAGGAGGGTCCCTGCTCCAAATCGGAGCTCTACGCCGCCGTCTCCAGAAACCCAAACATGCCGAGGAAGATCGAGCTCCTCGAGGAACACGGCCTCATATCCCGCAGGCCCGTCCTGGGCAAATACCAGGAATCCCTGTCGATAACGGACAAGGGACGCGAGTTCGTCGACAGGATCAGAGAACTGGAATCCATCCTCGAGCAGGCGCAGCAGAACGGTGCAGGACGTCGTCGATGAGGTCGGCGACCTCCTGCGACTCCAGGACGTCCGGGGGGATGCGGGGGAGGTATTCCTCCCTCAGCCTCCTCCCGGTCCTGGAGACTATCTCGTCGAACCCGTAACGTTCGGCGATCTCAATTACCGACAGCATCGACCTTAGGAGCCCGACCGTCTTTGGGACGTCGTATGCGAGTGGATGCTTCGGATCGATGGTGTAGCGGTACCCCACCACCGGCGCCACTGAGAATGTGCGGGCCACACCCATGGCCTCTACGAAGAAAGGCACGTCCTGGTACCTCGGGAACGGAGGGAACCGGATGCCGTTATCGACCAGGAGGCTCCTCCTGTAGATGTAACTGGTGTAGTCATACTCGTATTGGACGTCTTTGAAATCCAATACCAACCCGTCCGGTTGCCTCCGGCATTCCTCGCGATACAGCTCCGTCGATTCGACGTACCCTCCGATGGACAGCTCCCTGAGAGAACCGCACACGTCGGTACCGTCCCTCCCGCAACGATCGACCATCGCCTTCAGACTGTCGCTGCACGGATACACGTCGTCGGAATCGAGGAAGGCGACGAACTCCCCGTGGGACTCCCCCAACCCTCTGTTGCGGCATGTCCCGGCACCGGAACGCTCCGGCATGCGGAACACACTCACCCGTTTATGGACCGCCGCGAGCGTACGGTACACCAACGATGGGAAAACCGTCGACGCGTCGTCGACGATTATCACCTCCGGTCCCACCGACTGGCGCAAAGCGCTCCTCACGGCACGTATGATCTTGAACGGACGGCCGTAGACGGGAATTATCACTGATACCGACGGTGTTTCTGCAACACTGACATCGTGACTCATTAACCGGATCCCCCCTCGCCGCCAACGATTCTTCTGTACACGCTTTCAACTCTGTCCGGAGCGCGGCCTCGCGCACATCCTGTAACGGAGCATCATCGACAACCCCGCGCACCGCCCCGGAGAGGAAGGATAAGCCTCTGGGATCGGCCCGTCGGTGGTTTCCCCCGTCGTGAACGTCGGAACCGACCCCCTGTCCCCGTCGGATGTGCCCCCCGTGATGTCCATGTGACTTTCTATACCGATTATAATATAAACTGGAATCATTGTATAGCATACCGTCATAATATGTGGCATCTATGATAACCGTCGATCATACGATCCCGTGGATCCCTCGTCCAGGCATCTTTTT
>JAFVET010000268.1 GCA_017475875.1 Candidatus Methanomethylophilaceae archaeon | reverse complement strand
GGCGGGGTCCTGCGCCACTTCCCCGGTGACAGGACCTCTGCCCGGGTGCATGTTGACTTTAACTGCCTTTTGACAGGCGCGAAATGAGCGTAAACAGAACAAGTATATAATCCTATGCAGGAGACCTATCCCGTTCCTTTGCAGATTTCACAAATAGATGGCTGATTTCTCATATAATGCTTCTTATCGTTCACCGAAGTGATGCTTTGACGCTTCGTTTCGATTGCCGATCATTCGCATGAAACCCCATTACACGATGAACGCTCTCGCCGGGTTGCAATACGCATATGCTACCTTACAGTTCTGATTTCCATACCACACACCATCTGCATCGTGAGGATTGCAAGGAATGCTTACCACCTTGTTTGACACGTTCAAGAAATTGCTACAATCAAATGCGATAGCAGTATTGTATCGATTTCTTATCCTGCCAGGTGACATGAAAATCAGACTGTAAAAAGAATCATGATGCAATCCGGGATCTTCTTCCTCAGTTCCTTGAGGTCGGGATTGTACAAACGGACGGAATCGTCCCGGAACATAGGTTTACCCAAGATCCTTGCCACGATTCCCGCTTCGATCTTCCCGTCTACGCGCCACGCACCCATCGTGCCGGTGACGTCGGTACGCACGTATATCGGCAAACGGAGGCGGATCCTCTCGGAATCGTCGCAGACGTCCCACAGGTAATCGACCTGTTCCTTGGGAACTATCACCTCGGCTCCGTCACGGGTCACGTAACTGCGGACATCACCTTCGTGCATGGACTCGAGTGAGGGCTTCTGTCCAACGAGGGAGCGGTTCAAATCCGACATCATGGCCTCGACGGTATCGTCGTACATACGTGGCGTAATGTCGGGAGACATAATGTAATTTGTCCGGGGAAGACGCCATATCCTGATTCATTCCGATGAAACCGCATCAATACCGGATTCATACCCGACAAACGTGTGACTTGGATTGGATAGAACGTTGTGAAGTGCGAGACAATATGGATGGAACCTTCATCCATGCCAATCAATCCTTTTATACATCCACCCATATTAATCAGTATGACCCTCGATATCGATGCCCCGGGAGACAAGCCTCTCGAAATCGTTCGCGGACTCAGGGGAGTTGTACACGCTTTCTACCTCGAAGGTGACATTCTGGAGAAGATCATCGAGGAAGAGGCCAAGGTACGTGCTGTGGGAAACATCGAGGTCGACAACCAAGGTGTGGCCGAGGCCCTGACGCGCGAGAAGATAATCTGTATCATCAAAGACCCCCGTTTCCGCCCGCCACCAGAGCCCACGGTTCTTCTGAAATCCACTACCGGCAAGATACTCGGTGAGGAAGTATTCCCGTTCACGGCCAAAAAGTACGAAGGCAGGGACGATGTGCTTTGGCTCTCCGACGGCTTCGTACTGTTCCCCCAGGTACAGGCGGAAGGCGATGAGACCTTCGTCATGCCCCCCGTCTCGTTCCCGGAACTCAACGAATCGAACGGATGCAAGGATGTCGTATCGTGCAGTCCCGCCCCGACCTGCGATCGCATGATCAGGGAGAGCGTAGGACTCGCTGACGATGCCAGACTCGCGTCGGTGATCGTTGCTTACAACAAAATATGAGGCCTTGAAAGATACAATCTGACTTATATCAGACATAATAGTCTATGATATGGACTATTAACTGTCAGGTCAACCCTTTATAGGTCACCGAATTAGGCCGATTGATGCACAATTCCGAAAGAAAAACATTCAATCCGAATGCGATAACACTTTTCACGATCCTGGCCTCGTCCATGATCATCCTGATGGGCGCTGCGGCAATCGCGCCTGCCATCAAACCGATATCCGAACACTTCGACCTCAGCGATTCCTTCCTCAGCTCCCTAGTCGTGAGCCTTCCGTCCCTGTCCGTGGCAATCACGGGATTCTTCGTCGGAATGATAGCGGACAAGATAGGCAAGGTAAAGGTCCTGTACGCCTGTCTGGCGATATTCACGGTTTCCGGTGCAGGAGGCTATTTCTGCGGGGATTCGTTCCTCCTGCTCCTTGTCCTCCGTTTCATCCTCGGTATCGGGATCACCGGCATTTCGCTGACGTCCACCGCCCTGATAGGAGAATACTATACTGGGCAGGAATGCGTCCGTGTCATCGGACTCCAGGCCGCGGCCATCGGTGTGGGTACCATCATCCTGGAAACCGCTGGAGGCTATCTCGCGGACTTCGGATGGGCCGAACCCTTCCTCATATACCTCGTGGGACTCCCGATCCTTGTATGTGCAGCCGTTTCCGTACGTGATCCGAAACTCATGGGGGCGAGGCGGTCCGGTCAGGACCCGACTGCCGCCGCACCTGCGATCACCAACAAGAAGCTCCACCTGGTGATCTGTTATTTCGTGGTCTTCATGGAGATGCTCCTCATGTTCTCCCTGCCCATGAACTTCTCGTTCTATGTGAGCGAGGACCTCGGTGAGCCGTACATATTCTGTGGACTCCTGATGGGCCTCATGGGAATCGCCCAGGCCGTGTTCAGCATCCTTTACAGCCGCAGGGTGAACAAGATGAGGGAGATGCAGTCCTATTTCGTAGCGTTCGTGCTCATGGGATTCGGGCTGATCCTCCTGTACATCCCCAACCTGTTCCTCTCCCTTGTCAGCATGATCCTCGTCGGAATGAGCCTCGGTCTGCTCATGCCTACCGTGATAAGCACGCTGTCCCTCATTTCCACCCCCGAGACATCCGGAAAGATCATGGGAGGGTATTCGGTTTTCCTCAACCTGTCGAACTTCATCTCCTCTATTGCTTTCGCGGCCGTCCTCGCCGTCGTCGGATCGTACACCAACATGTTCCTGACCGCTGGTGCGATTTCCTTCATCATCTGCGTGGTCGTCCTCCTCCTGTCCCGTCGCCTTGAAAAAGGTAATATGAAAGTATCCGCTGGAACCAGACCGGCACAGGAAGCGAAAGAATGACGGATACGGAAAACAAACGTAAGAATGACGATTTCGTTCCTACGAAGGCATCGCTGCTGACACTCCTTCTGGCATCGATGCTCATTCTTATGGGAGGGGCCGCGGTCGCACCCGCCCTCCCTGAGATGGCTCATGTCTTTTCAGACATGGACGGGATTCTCATCAATCTAGTCATCACCCTCCCAGCACTGGCGATAATACTCGTAGGTCTCGTCGTCGGTGCCCTTGCGGACCGTCTCGGCAAGGTAAAGGTGCTCTGCATCTCACTTGCCATATTCTTCGTATCGGGTGTATCGGGATACTTCCTGAACGACCTCATCGCGGTCCTTGTTGGGAGGTTCTTCGTCGGAGTCGGGATTGCGGGGATATCGAGTTGCTGCTCCGCGCTGATATCTGAATACTACCATGGCGACGACCGTGTTAGGGCGTTGGGGTTGCAGGCTGCTGCGATGGGGATCGGAGCTTTCGTTCTCGAACTTGCCGGAGGAATCCTTGCGGATTTCGGATGGCACTATCCGTTCCTGATCTACGCTCTGGGACTCCTGCTCCTGATGATGGCCGTCGTCGCCTTGAAGGAACCTTCACATCATCACGAGGACGGTTCCGCTCATGTAGATGGGAACAAGGGATACGACAGGACCCTGGTCGCATACTGTTACGTTGCGATCTTCCTGGCGATGCTGTTCATGTTCGTGTTCCCGTCCAAGATCCCCGAATACATGGAACAGAACCTCGGTTCGACACCGACGGTCACCGGCCTTATGCTCGGTGTTCTCGGAATATTCAACGCAGTCACAAGCATGTTCCACAAGAGGATTTCCGAATCCGTGGACGAAATGCACATAGTGACGGTGGGTTTCCTGTCCATAGGCGTCGCCGGCTTCGTGTTCCTCACCCAACCGAGTTACGCATCCATTACGCTGTGCGCCTTGTTCCTCGGTGTCGGACTTGGTCTGATCACCCCCGCGGTGTTGAACATCCTCGCCTCACAATGCGACAGGAACAACTCGGGCAAGATCATGGGAGGATACTCGACCTTCTTCTACCTGGGCCAGTTCGTTTCGACATTCGTTATAGCCTTGGTCATATCGCTGTTCGGCGGACTCGAAGGCAACGTGTTCTCAGCCATATGCCTTACCGGCCTCGTTGCGGCGCTGGGCTCACTGGCCCTTACAACGAAGGTACGCCGCTCCAGGTAAACCACTTTCCAAACCACTTCCGACTTTTTCGCACAGGTGCCGGAACAATACGGAAATCACAAGAAGAGAAGAAAACGGTAACGGGTTTGGAATGACCGCGGGCCGAAGCCCGCGGAATGAGTTTCAAACGTTCATCCGCCACCGGACGGCATGAAATCGGAGATGTCGACCTCTTCGGCCTCCTTGCGGATGTCATCTATCGATTTCATTCCGCCCTCATAGGCTGAACGCTCTTTGAAGGAGACCTCGGTATACTCCGAGGGGTCCGCGGGGATCAGGTTCGAGGACTCGTAGTAGAGTCCGGTGAAGTCCAGTTGCACCCAGACCTTACCGTCCCTCTCACGGATGTCCGTGACCTTCCCGACGGTCGACGTCGGCTCATACTTGAGCAGGTCCCCGTTCTGCAAGAGCATCATCCCTTGATGACAGCGCTTCTCTCACCGGCGGGCTGGAACTCCCTGAGGGCTCCACGGCCGATCTCCTTGGTGACGTTGGCGAAGTCGAAGACCAGCGAGGGGTCAGCGAACGCAACTCTCACGAACGGGTTGGCGGTGAAAGCGTCTCCGCGGGCGACGTGTGCCGCCTTGGGGATTCCGGAGTAACCGGAGAGGTGACCGACGTTCATGGCGTAGTTGGGGTAGTTCGGACCACGGACTTCCATGGGCAGACCCTCATCGGACCTGTAGGAGAAGGAGTTCGCGGAACCGCACTGGTCCTGGAGGTCGAATCCGTAGAATCCGAGCCTTCCGGTCCTCTCTTTGTGCTGGAGCATGGAGAGGTACCAGCAGTTGAGACCGACGTCGGCGACACCGGTAGCCATGGCACCGGCGATACCGGTGGAAGCGGCAGCGACGGTGGCCCTCTGGGATCCACCGAAGTGGGTCTCCATGACGGCGGGGTAGCGCTAGTACATCTCGAGAGCGTAGGAGTTGATGTCGTCTCCGAGCTTCATGACCTCCTCCATGTTGGTGGGGTCGAGCTTGCAGAAGCCACCGTACCTGTCTTTGATGGTGTCGATGGCGTAGTAGACATAGTCCTCGAGGATGTTGTCGGTGTAGGCCGCGGTAGCGTACTGGGTGAATCCGACACCACCGGACATGTAACCACCGAGGTAGACCTGGTCGAAGACGGCGGCACCGAGAGCAACGGTCTCGAGGGTCGCACGGCCGGGGTCGTCGGGGTAGACACGGTCGGACTGGGTGATATCAGCCATGTATCCGAAGGGAATTCCACCGGGCTCGTTGGGTCCCCTGGCACGCCTGGCGGGCATCATGGTACCCATGGGCAGGGACTGGTGCTTGGCGGAGTAGGCGAAGTCGGCGATGGCTGCCTCTCCGGCTGCGAGTTTGTAGGCGGAGATGAAAGCCATGGAGATCTGCATCGCAGCGTGCCTGGAAACGGTGGCACCGTCCATGAGCCTACCGACGATGGTGGGGACACGGACAGCCTGCATGAGGGTCTTTCCGATGGCGGCTTTGAGCTGCTCGGCCTGGTCCTTGGGGAACAGTTTGTTGATGTCGATGACGAACCTCTTGTCGATCTCGTCGATGAGCTCGTCGTCTCCGGAGTAGACTTTGACGTAGGAGTCCCACACGAGTGCGGGGTTGACCTCGGCCATGTGCTACTGAACGACCGCTCCACCGGGCATGGT
>JAFVET010000267.1 GCA_017475875.1 Candidatus Methanomethylophilaceae archaeon | reverse complement strand
CTCCCCTCCAGTAAATGTTGAAGGATTCGAGCAGTGGAGATCGGACCTTCTCGAAACCCTACAGACAATGAACCCGTATTCATTCGAAAAACTAGCTCAAAGGCTTCTCCGCGAATGTGGATTTAAATCAGTCAAGGTTACTAAGAAATCTGAAGATGGTGGGATAGACGGATTCGGAAAACTGAAAGTGAACGGAATGTTTTGCTTCAATGATGCATTCCAATGTAAGAGGTACAGGGGATCCGTTCCAGCATCGGATATTCGTGACTTTAGAGGATCTATGACGAAATCGGTGGAAAAAGGAATCTTCATTACAACGGGGTCATTCAGCAAAACCGCACTTGATGAAGCAGCCGACCCTGGGAAGATGCAAATCGATCTCATTGACGGCGACGACCTCGTCGACAAGATGGGAGAAATCGGACTCGGACTCAAACGGACGTACATGGTCGATAGGGAGTTTTTTGAATCCTTGGACAGAACCCCCTCAACAACCACCAAACATAATGCCTAATTTGGATTTGCTGACAAGACATCCCAAGCCTACATAATATAAATGAATTCCAACTTAGCCGATGCAAGAGATGGTATCCCATGGATAGGGCAACGGTCGAAAGGGTGGCCCGTGCGGCGCACATCAAGCTCACCGAGGAGGAACTGGAACGCTACAGCGGCGATCTGAACGACATCCTCGAATACTTCAGTCTCCTGGACGAGGCTCCGGGATCGGACGTCATCGGAGTGAATCCGATCATGGTCGCCGACGTCCTCAGAGACGACGAGCCCTCCATGGACATCGATCCGGACGAACTGCTTTCAGGAATGAACACCTACGAACGCTACGTCAGGGGGCCGAGGCTCTCATGAGATACTCCCTAGAACAGCTCAGATCGGCCAACGCCAGGTACGGCATGTTCCACGCCATGGCCGACACCGTCGAAGGCGACTTCCAGTTCTCCGCGAAGGACAACCTCACGTCGAAGGGCATGGAGACCTGTGCCGGCTCCAGGATCCTCGAAGGATACGTCCCCGCTTTCGACGCCACCGCCATCTCGAAGATCAAAGCAGCCGGCGGGACCCTCGTCGGCAAGACGAACATGGACGAGTTCGGTTTCGGCACGTTCTCGGCCAACTCCGGATTCGAAATCCCCAGGAACCCCTACGACACCGACCGCGCCTGCGGGGGATCCTCCGGAGGGTCGGCCTGCGCCGCGGCCGTGTTCGAGGGACACGTCTCCCTCGGAGTGTCCACCGGCGGATCGATTTGCTGTCCCGCGTCCTTCTGCGGCGTGTACGGGATCGCACCCACCTACGGCCGCGTCTCCAGGTACGGACTGATAGACTACGGGAACTCCCTGGACAAGATCGGACCCATCTCCGCAGACGCCAAAGACCTCCGTAAATTCACATACATGATCGCGGGGAAGGACCCGAAGGACCCCACGTCCTGCGTGCAGCCGGACGGTTTCGGGGAGGACAGACCTGTCCGCAGGGTCGCCGTCCCCAAGGAGGGTGTCGAGGGACTCTCCCAGGACGTCGCCGACGCCTTCGAGAAGGCTCTCTCCAAACTGGACTCCCTCGGGATCGAGACGGAGACTGTGGACATGCCCACCCTGAAGTACGCCATGCCCGCATACTACGTGCTCGCCACGTCCGAGGCCTCCACCAACCTCGCCCGTTACGTCGGGATGAGGTACGGCCGCCAGGACGGGGACCTCTCGCTCAAGTTCGACGACTACTTCAGCGACGTCCGTTCCAGATGCTTCGGCGACGAGGCCAAGCGCAGGATCCTCCTCGGAACGTACACTCGCATGGCCGGTTTCCGCGACCGCTACTACGCCAAGGCGCTGCAGGTGAGACAGGCGATAATCGCCGACTACAAGCGCGTATTCTCCGATTTCGACGCTGTGCTGGCACCCACAATGCCGTTCGTCGCCCCGAAGTTCGAGGACATCTCCAAGATGTCCGCGCTCGACTCGTACAAGGCCGACTACCTCACCGTCCCCGCCAACATCGCCGGGACCCCCCACATGAGCGTCCCATGCGGATACGACCCCGACGGCATGCCCATCGGGATGCAGTTCGTGACCGACCACTGGAACGAGAACCTCCTCTTCTCCACCGCCGAACTGTGGCAGGAAAATTTCACCGCACGCCGCCCGGAGGTGGTCATGTGAAGATAGGTCTCGAGATCCACGTGCAGCTCCCCACCAAGTCCAAGATGTTCTGCTCGTGCCCGACCACGGACGCCCCCGCCCCCAACACGCACGTGTGCCCCACCTGCCTCGGGATGCCGGGCTCCCGTCCGGTGCTCAACCGCAAGGTCCTCGAGTACGGGATTATGCTCGCCAAGCTCCTCGGATGCAGGGTGGCCGACACCACCTGGTTCTCCAGGAAGACGTACTTCTACCCGGACATGTCCAAGAGCGTGCAGATCACCCAGTACGACAACCCCGTCGGGGAGGGCGGCTCCTACAAGATGGCGAGTGGAAAGGTGATACGCATCACCAGGATCCACGTCGAGGAGGACCCGGGCAAGACCAAAAGGGTCGGGGACCTCTCTTCGCTCGTCGACTACAACCGCTCCGGGATCCCGCTCGCCGAGATCGTCACGGAACCCGACCTGAGCACCCCCGCCGAGGCGAGGGAGTTCCTCAAGCAGCTGATCGCGGACATACGCCACGTAATCGACCTCCCGAGCGACGGGGAGCGCAGCATCCGTTGCGACTGCAACATATCCGTCGGGAAGGAGAGGTGCGAGGTTAAGAACGTCACCGGACTGAAGAACGTCGAGCGCGCGCTCACCTACGAGGTCCTGAGACAGACCAAGATACTCAAATCCGGAGGGAAAATCGAACGCGAGACCCGCCGCTTCGACGAGGAGAAGGGTGTGACCATCTCCGTCAGGAAGAAGGAGTTCGAGGCCGACTACGGGTACATCGACGAACCGGACCTCGGGATATACGACATAAGGGAGCTCGCGGCGTCCATCCGCATCAAGGAGAGCCCGCAGAACCGCGCCTCCAGGATCGCGTCGCAGTACGGCATAGAACCGAAGATGGCCAAACAGCTCGTGTCCACCTCGATGGGTCTGGCCGACCTCTTCGAGGAGGTCGCGGGGAAGTACGACCCGCAGACTGCCATAAAATGGGTCGGAGGCCCGATAACCGCGAACTGGAAAGCTATGGAGGAGAACGGCAGGTCGCCGGAGGCGGTCGTCGGGATAATAGACAGGTTCACGTCCGGGGAGATAACCGACTCCGAATGCACCATGGAAATCAGGTCCGCCATGACCGGCGAATCCATGGAATCGATCCAGACGGCTTCCGGAGGTCTCGAGGACCTGATCAACGCCTTCCTCGACGAGAACCCCGAGGTCGTCAACGACTACCGGAAGAACGACAAGGCAATCAACAGGGTCATCGGGACGGTCATGAAGTCCTCCGGTGGGAGGTACTCCTCCGCCGAGGTCGTCGAGACCGCCAAGAGACTCGTCGAGTCCAGACTCCGATCACAGACTTGAACCCTGCATCCGCACCTGGGCTACCGTAACGGTCCCATCAGGTGCGGATGCGACATCTTCTTCACGTTTATTCACGCCGGTACCGTGTCGGATGACATTCGGAGTCGTTCCGACCCGGCCACCTTACATAGACTCGACGATTGTAACAACCCCGGATCTTCACCATAGCCTGTCGATTCCGACACAACCGTTATATCCGAACGACACTATTCGAAATTATACGTACATGTACGTGAAATTTCGAGTAGAGGTACATATGGAAATCGCCCGTGACAGATACCTTCAGAGACTCATTGTCAGGAAACGCAACGGGAAACCCAAAATCATCACGGGGATTCGGAGATGTGGGAAGTCCTATCTCCTCTTCACCCTATTTCGCAACCATCTGCTGTCAGAGGGGGTCCCAGAAGACAGCATAATATCCGTCTCTCTTGAAGAGGCCGTCAACAAACCCCTCCGTGACCCCGTCAGGCTGACGGAATACGTTCGCGAAAAGG
>JAFVET010000266.1 GCA_017475875.1 Candidatus Methanomethylophilaceae archaeon | reverse complement strand
TTGGTCCCGCGTATGTCGGGGTCCTTCTCCACCCTGCATTTCACATGGAACACCTTGTTCAGGTTCTCCGCCGTCAGCACATCCTCGGTCTTCCCGCACTCGATGATGGAACCCTTCTCCATCATGATGATCTTGTCGCAGTAGCGTGCCGCAAGCATCATGTCGTGGGTCACAAGCAGGACGAGGATGTTCCTCGTCTTCGCGAGATCTGAAACGAGCTCCATCAGCTCGATCTGGTGGATCACATCCAAGTGCAAGGTCGGCTCGTCAAGCAGCAGGGTCGAAGGGTTCTGCACCAGCGCCCTTGCGATCATGACGCGCCTGAGCTCCCCTCCGCTGAGCTCGTTGACGTGCCTGTGCACGAGCTCCAGCGCGCCCGCGTCGCGGAGGCAGTTGAAGATGAGGTTCTTGTCTTCCTGGGAAGCGTTGTTGTAGGTGGTGCCCTTGGAGTAACGTCCCATCATGACCGCTTCGAGCACGGTGAACGGGAAGTTGACGGTGGCCGATTGGGACACCACCGCCATGGTGCGCGCGATCTCCGTTGTGGCGATGTGCTTCACGTCTATGGAACCGTCCTCCACGTGTTGCAGCGTCTTCTCGGAGAACATCGAAGGATCGAAATCCGACAGGAGTATTGTCCCCTCGTCGCGTTTGAGTATCATGTTGATGCATTTCAGGAGCGTCGTCTTTCCGCAACCGTTCTCTCCAAGGATCCCGAGGACCTCCCCCTGGTGGGCCTCGAAGGATATGTCCCTCAGAGTCTCCTTGGAACCGTAACTGAATTTGAGCCCGTTGACGATCAGTTCCATCGTATCACCATATCTCGTTCTTCTTCTTTCTCATTATGTACACGAAGAACGGCGCTCCCAGGAGGGATGTCAGAACGCCGATGGGGACGTCTATCGTGGAGAATGATCTGGCAACCACGTCCATGAGCATCAGGAATATCGCCCCTGCCAGGACGCATATGACGGAAAGGTACTTGTGGTCCGGTCCCACCAGGGTGCGGAACACGTGGGGGATGATGAGCCCGACGAACCCGATCGTCCCGGATATGGAGACGCATCCGCCGACGATCAGTGCGTCCGCTATCAGGACTATTGCCCTCATGCGGGGTATGTTGACACCGAGTGCCTTGGCCTGTTCGTCCCCGAGGGTGATGAGGTTCAGCTCCTTAGACTCCAACATTATCATCAACACGCCTATCCCGACGATGAGGAGGCTGACCTTGAAATCCAACCAGTCGCATTTAGAGAAGCCTCCCATGGCCCAGTACACCATGCTCTGGAGGACGTCGGCGTCGTCGACGAAGAACTGGAGGACCGAGGTCATGCCTCCGAAGAACGAACCGACGGCGACTCCCGCCAGCAGAAGGAGTATAGTAGGCGTCCCGTGTCTGGTGGTGGCTATCGCGAACACCACGAGGAGCGTCACGAAACAACAGATGAACGCCATAATCGAGATGGAGAAGCTGCCGAAGAACGCTCCCACTCCGAACGCTATGCAGAGGTTGGCACCGAACGCCGCACCGCTGGAGATTCCCAAAACCGAGGGCGAGGCGAGCGGATTCTTGAAAAGCGCCTGCATCGCCATCCCCGCCACGGCCAAGCCCGCTCCGACCACCGCCGCACAGGCGACGCGGGGCATGCGTATCTTGTTGATGATGTACGTGTTCTGCCAGTTGCCGTCGCCCATCCAGATCTGCACGAGTTCCTGCGGCGTTATGTTGGCGTATCCCACGAACAGGCTGCAGAAGAACACCACACAGATGACGAGGCACAGCATCAGGATGGTGAAGAACGATTTGGCGCGTTTCTGACTCAACATGACATCCAGGTCGGCCTGGGAAGTCGGAATGGCTGGTTCGGTATCGGACATTGGATGATAGCTCCAAATTATTTCATAGTAATTAAAGCATCCCAGGAGATAAAATCAGGTCATCACAGGGGTTGTGCAAAGTTTGTTCAGGGTCGCATTCTACGGCAAGGGTGGTATCGGCAAATCCACCGTCTCATCGAACGTTTCATATGTCCTCGCCTCCGAGGGTAGGACGGTCCACATCGGTTGCGACCCCAAGCACGATTCCACGAGACTTCTCCTGGGCCGCGACCAGGATACTGTTCTGGATTTGCCGAGGAAAGGGAGGCTGGATGCCGAACATGCCCTGGTCACCGGCAAAGGTGGTGTGATATGCGTCGAATCAGGTGGGCCGAAACCGGGGGTAGGGTGCGCTGGCAAGGGGATAATCACATCTTTTTCCCTACTGCAGGACCTTGGTCTCAGCGGCATCGATGCGGACTATATGGTGTACGACGTACTCGGGGACGTGGTCTGCGGCGGTTTCGCAGTTCCACTCCGTCCCGATCGTTGCGACGGTGTGATCCTCGTGACGTCGGGGGAGTTCATGTCCCTCTACGCCTGCAACAACATCCTGAGGGGGATAAGGGGCCTTTCCGGGGATTCGAAGAGGATCCTGGGCATAGTCGCGAACCTGCGTGGGGACAGGGACGAGCACCAATACGTATCCGCTTTCGCCAGGACGGTCGGCCTCCCGGTCATAGCGACCGTTCCACGTTCAGAGGAGATAACCGAATGTGAACGCAGGAACGAACCCGTCTGCGCCCTGTTCCCCGAATCCAAGGCAGCGGTGGCCGTCCGTGACATAGCATCCCGCATAAGAATGGTAGCCAGTGGAGTCGGGGAAATGTATTCACCAGAACCTTTGGACGATTGCGGTATGACGGCGATCGCGAGGGGAGAGGTTCCGGAAAAGGCGGTTCAAGGATCATTCCGCAGGGAACGTCCCGTCATGTCTGCGAGCACGGTCCTCGAGACATGTTCCGCTGCAGGGGCGGTGGACATAGGATATTACGTCGATGACCTAGATATCTTACTTCACTCCCCGGACAGTTGCGCCTACATATTCTCGTCGTTCCATGACCGCATGTTCAGTGTGGACGCTCCTTTGCGCACCCTCTCTTTCATCCCTTCCGGTAGGAAGATGTTCTGCACCGGGATCCGCGACATGGACTCCATATTCGGAGCCGTCGGGCTGTTGAGGGAGAAACTCGAGGATATGATATCGCGGGGTCGTACGGACATAATGGTCGTGACCACCTGCATGGCCGGGATAATCGGAGACGACGTGGGTTCCGTGGTGGAATCGGTCTCAGCGGCGCATCCTGGTGTGACCATAACCCCCGTCCTGTGCGACGGTAACATGACGGGACACATGGGGGAAGGCCTGTATATGGCGTCGACCGCCCTTCTCAGATACGTGGACATGTCCGTGGAACCCGAACCGGACAGGGTAAACATACTCGGGATGTCGTTCATGAAGTTGAGCTACAAGGACAAGACCGAAGCCCTGCAGGGATTGCTCGATCTGTTCGGGCTCAAGGTGAACTGCATGTACATCGGGGGATGCACCCTGGAGCAGATAAGGAACCTGCGCCGCGCCCGTTTCAACCTGTTGATGTCCAATGTGAAACTGGCGAAAGAGCTCGGCGACCATATCGAAAAGGAATGTGGGATACCCATGTTGGATGCCCCGGCACCCATCGGTTAGCTCGGCACCTGTGGATGGATCCGGGCCATCGCTTCGACGATGGGCGTATCCGCTGATGAACCTCTGAAGGAATTCGAGAGGATGTACTTCGGGATGCTTCTCAGGTACCGTCCCGTATTGGACGGGGTCCGCGCAGCGGTTTATTGTAAGGCTCCCAAGGACGTGGGGTGGCTCTGCGACCTCATGTCCGACCTCGGGATGGTCGTCGTTTACGCCGGGTTCGACAACGCCCAGGGCAAGAGGTCACGGGTTCCGGAAGCCGGTGGCAGCTGTCGGGATCTTCGCACGGGATATCCCGAATCTTCGGCAATATCCGATTTCAAAAACGACCGTGTAGATCTGATGGTGACGGAATCGGAGTCGCTCAAGGTACTGGACTGCAGGTTCGTCCGTCCCATGGACGGGTTCATGGGCCTGCACGGACTGGAATCCGCGGCCTCGGATATGAGCGATGCCATGGTTCTTCCGAAATCCGACGGGTGGAGGTCGGAGATATGACTTTCGTGCGTCCCGACGGACTCGCGGGAGCGTTGATGGCGGCCGAGGGGTTCACCGACGTCACGACCGTGCTCCACGGACCCGGTGGGTGTAGATTCAGGTACATGAGGCTCGCGAGCGAACTCAGCCCGAAGAAGACCGACCCGCCGTGCCCTCGTGACAGGAACTTCTTCTTCGGAGTGCCGCGCATCCCGTCCACGTTCCTCGACGAGTTCGACTACATCTACGGCGGTTCGGAGCGTCTCGACGGTGTCCTGAAGGAGGTTTCCGTGGAAGACGGTTACATCGCAGTCGTCGAATCACCTGCTGCGGCCCTCATCGGGGACGACGTCGGTTCCGCCGTGTCGAGGAACGGTATGGAGGACAGGGTGCTCGTTCTCAGGAAGCACCTGGTCTCGATGCCGATGAACGAGGGCTTCGACGAAATGTGCAGGGAAGCCGTCAGGTTCGTGTCGCCGGAGGGATCCGAGACGGAACGGGGTTCGGTCAACCTGATAGGTCTGCCGATCCTATGCAAGGATTGGGAGGGGAGCATCGAGGAGCTCACCCGCATTTTGGATCTCATGGGATTGAAGGTCAACATGTCGATAGGAAGCGGTTGTTCCATTGCCGATTTGAACGAATCCACCTCCGCCGAGTTCAACGTGGCCGTGTTTCCCGAGTTCTGTCAGGGAACGGCTTCGATGGTCGAGCAAGGTTATGTGATCCCCACGGTAGGATCCGGGTTCGCCCCCATAGGGTTCGGACCAGTCCGCGAGTGGATTCGCGCAGTGGCCGAACAGACGGGAAAGGATCCGTCGAAGGCGTTGGAATACGTGGATGGGACCGACCGTAAGGCGCGTCGCATCCTCAAATCGGATGCGAGGCGGGCCTCAACGACACACGGCATGCATTACAGTATCAACGCCGGTGCGTCGGTGGCGTATCCCTTGGTCAGATGGTTCTACGAATATCTGTCGATGATACCCGATTCCATCGAGGTCCCGTTCGGGTTACCCGGAACCGCGGACCTCCTCGAATCGTTCTTGAGTGAACGCTCGTTGGAAGGCTCATTTACAGCCGCACCGGTGGGAGGCGACCTCATGGTCTCCTCAGGCGACTATGCACACATGTGCCACCTGTCCGGCGACTATGCAAGCTATCTGGACGTGGGCTTCCCTCCTGGGAGGGGGTTCAATTTCAGGAACGGGACGATCCTGGGTGCCACGGGAGCGATGAACATATTGGATTCGTTGTATGGGCGTAGAGACTGATCCCCAGTTCTCCCACCGGAAACACATCGTCGGGTCCACACGCCTGGGTGTGAACACCGTGTCTCCAAGTCGCGGCTTTGCAAGCGCCTCGCAGGTCGAACAGCGATGACGCCGTCATTGAAGAATGGGCGGCGTTCACTCACGACGTTCTAACGGGAGCACGCTGGAAAGACTCGTCATTCATGTCCATAGACTATAATTTAAGATTATGATTTAATTTTAGTTTATAAAATGTATATCGTGACAGACATCATGACGTATTTACGCTCATGCAATCACGACATATGTCGTAAAAGTACGGCCAGAGGGGGGTGCTATTCCCTTTCTGACCGTAGGCTGTTGATTGCGGTCGCGGCCGCAATCGCTCTTGTATTATGCATGGCTCCGATTCTCACGTCAGGTTCCGACGTCGACGCCGCAAACGGCACATGCGGTGACAATTTGACATGGAATATCGATGGGAGTGGTCACTTGACCATCGAGGGCACGGGGCCCATGACCTTCGAAGGTGACTACTCACCATGGTATGACTACCAATCTTCGATAAAGTCCATTTCAATTTCCGAAGGCATCACGACTATCGCCGTGGATGCGTTCTCTGAATGCGGATCCTCCACATCCATCTCCATCCCCGACTCGGTCACCACTATCGGGATGTATGCGTTCTACGAATGCGTATCTCTCACATCCATCTCCATCCCCGACTCGGTCACTACCATCGAGGAAGGCACGTTCACCGACTGCACCGCCCTCCAGTCCGTCACCATCCCCAGTTCGGTCACCACTATCGGGGAGTCTGCGTTCGATGGCTGCACCGCCCTGACATCCATCGACATTCCCGACTCGGTCACTACGATTATGGATTTTGCGTTCGACGGCTGCTCCGCTCTCAAGTCCATTGTCATCCCAGAATCTGTGACGTCCCTGGGCGGTTATGCGTTCTATGACTGCGAAGCCCTCGAGTCCGTCAAGATCATGGGACCAATCACAACCCTCGAACAGAGCATGTTCAGCGGGTGCTACGCGATCAAGTCCGTCGTCATCTCAGAGTCTGTCGCCTCCATAGAGGATTTCGCGTTCGAGGACTGCTCCGCCATCGAGTCCATCAACATCCCGGCGGCGGTAAAATCAATCGGGACGGACGCATTCAAAAAATTGAGGTTCTATGACGGCGAGACCGCTCTGACCTACGAGCAGCTCCCAGGCAAGTACTTCGAAGGCTCCGGAGACGGTATGCTGTACGTCTCCGAGCCTCCTGCGAT
>JAFVET010000265.1 GCA_017475875.1 Candidatus Methanomethylophilaceae archaeon | reverse complement strand
TGCGCCGAAGGCCGGGCTGTCGTATTCGTTCTCCAGCACCAGCCAGCCGCTGTAGCCCTGGCGCGCCAGGGTCTCCAGGCACTCCGCCGCCCGGCCGTGGCCCTGGCCCAGCGGCCTGCAGCTCAGCGCCTGATCCGTGCCGTCCTTCAGGTGCGCCTGGCTCACCCTGCCCGCAAAGGCGTTCAGGTGATCCACGGGGTCCTCCCCACAGAAGTGCGCCACGTTCTGGTTGTCGAAGTACAGCCTGAAGTTGGGCCGGTCCACCGCGTCGAACAGCGCCAGGCCGTCCTCAAGCTTCAGCGTGTTCTCGCTGGAGATCAGTATGCCCCTGGGCTCGGCTGCCTCGCAGGCCCAGCGGTAGAACCGCACCGCGGGCTCGATGTCCGCCTGCCCATGTATGGTGAATTCGGCGAAGTTGGGCACCTGCAGTATGCCGATGCCCAGCGCCGACGCGGCGTCGACGGCCGTGCGGATGATGTGGTGGCACAGCTCCTCCTGGGCCGCGTCCCTCGGGCGAAGGCTGCAGCTGGCGCCCATGGTGTTCAGCGCCATCGCCGGAAAGCCCACCACCCAGGAAGGGAAGAACTGCCAGTGCGCCCACTGCGATCTCCAGGGCAACCTGATCGCCCAGTGCTGCGACCTCTGGTCCAACGAGTCCGTCGAGTACCACCCCGAGTTCGGTGGAACCTCCGTCCAGTGCTGGTTCGGATCCATCGGATACGAGGCCTCCCTGATGAACACCGCCATCCAGCTCAAGCAGGAGAAGACCCTCAGGGACCTGTACATGTACTCCGACAGGTACAGAGGCCCCGAAGCCTACATCCTCGCCTACGACCACTCCTACGAGATCGGAAAGGCCATCGCAGAGTACGGAAACGACCTCTACATGCGTTCCAAGGCCGCTGGAATGAAGGCCGTCGAGATCCTCCTCAAGGGCTACGAGTCCAAGGAGATCGGACTGACCACCAAGCAGCTCGAGACCCTCCAGGACATCAACAAGAAGCTCTCCGCCCTCCCCGACGACACCGACAAGTTCGTCGAGTGGGCCACCAAGGAGTACAAGGACCTCGTCCCCAACTTCAACATGAAGAACTACGACCTCTGAGTTCGGCCATTCCTCCTTATTGGTTACCTCCAAACCATTTACCGGCGAGCGATCGCCGGGTCAACCCCTATGAAAAGTATTTCCCCATTCTACGACGATGCGTCGCCGTCTCATGCGTATATGAAGGGATCCCATGGCTTACGGAATTTCATTGGATATAGGTACCAGCGGTACCAGAGGTCACGCCGTCGACCTATCGAACGGCAGGATACTATCGACTTGTGTAACGGAATGCCACCCGCTCCCAGGTGCCAACATAATGGACCACCTGACGTTCTGCATCAACGCCGGATCCGACACCGCCCACAGGATCCTGATAGACACCGTGAACAAGCTCATACGCCACTTCCACATCGACCTCGGCAAGGTCGAACGCGTGAGCATCTGCGGAAACCCGATACAGCTGTCGATGTTCCAAGGGATTCCCGTCGACGACCTCGCGTTCGCGGGCGACAACGCCCACAAGGCCAGGGGAATCGTGGAACAGAAACGCAACGCCGGCGTCTTCTCGGCGGTCGACGTCGGACTCGACGTGAAGGACGGGTGCGAGCTTCTGGTCCCACCGGCAATCAGGCACGAGATCGGGGCCGATGCGCTCGCCAAGATGTACAAAAGCGGATTCCTCGAGCAGAAGGAAAACTGCATGGTCACCGACTACGGGACCAACGCAGAGATGGCCCTCAAGGTCGGAGACGACATATTCACCGGATCGGCAGCGGCCGGACCCGCCATGGAGGGTCAGTCGATACGCTGCGGCATGCTCGCGGCCCCTGGCGCCATATCCGACCTGGAATACGACTTCCAATACGTGTGCAAGGTCCTCAACGACGACATCATCCCGATGGACGGATCGAGGGTAGACCTCGCCATGGAGACCGTCACCCCCGAAGGTCCGATGAGCGGGAAAGCCCGTGGAATCACAGGTACCGGAGTGGTCGCCGCCGTCGCCGCCGCGATGGAGTCCCACCTCTGGAGAAAGGGCAAACTCACTACTTCCGACGGGCTCCTGCACCTCCAGGACGGTGTTTACATCGATTCCCACGACATCACCGAGGCACTGAAGGCCATAGGTGCAATGCGCGCGGGACATTTCACTCTCCTGGAACACGCCGGGATAAAGTTCAGCGACCTCGACATCATGTACATGGCCGGTGCCTCGGGAACCTATGTCGATGCCGTGAAGGCCAGGAAGATAGGACTGCTACCTCCCACCTGCGGGACCATTTACCAGTACGGGAATACCTCCCTGGCGATGGCCACCGACATCCTGAAGGATCCCGAACTGCCGGACACCCTGCAGTCCATCGCCGACGGCATCAGGGCCAACCACCTAAGGTTCGCAGGCGACAAGATATTCGAACAGATCTACACCCAGGAGCTCGCCGTCTGCGACGAGGGGATGAGCATGGAGATGTACAACCGCAACAACGTGATGGCGGGGATTCAGGAGCTTCCGAAAGCGAAGGGCATCCCGACCGTCCACAAGATGGTCAAGCGTGACATCCCCGACCTCGGTGACGGCGGACTGACGATCATACACGACATAGGCACCGAACTCCGCGGATACATGGAAGGGTGCATCGGATGCGGCAAATGCGAGAAGGAATGTCCGGAACACGCGCTCACCCTCACCGAGGACAAGGAGATCATCGTCAAGACCAAGAACTGCCTCGGAACCGCCTGCTACCGCTGCCAGTTCAGCTGTCCGAAGAAGGTGTACCAGTACAACAAACTGGGTCTCGTCCTGGAGTGATGGGATGGACGTACTAATCGTCGGAGGTTTCCTCGGAAGCGGGAAGACCACCCTGCTGCTCAGGATAGCGGAACTGTTCACCGGGCGTGGGAAGAAGGTCGCCATCATCGTCAACGAATCCGGGGAGGTCGGAGTAGACGGCGCCACCATCGGCAGCAAGGGATACGATGCTGTGGAACTCGCCGAAGGGTGCATATGCTGCAGCCTTGTCGGATCCCTGCAAGCTACGCTGAAAGAGATCAAACGTGACATCGACCCCGACATAATGATCATAGAACCTACCGGCCTGGCCCTCCCCCACAAGGTCAGACAGTTCGTCCACACCTCGATGATCGACGAGGATTCGTGCGTCATAATCGGCATCGCCGACGCGGAGCGCTTCGACAGCCTACTCGAACGCAAGGAGAACTTCTACCGGATGCAGATCTCGGCCTCGGATCTCGTGCTCATCAACAAGATCGACATAGTCGATGACACCAAGGTGTCCCAGATAGAGACCTGGTTCAAAAGGAACTATCCAAAAATTCCCACAATCCGCATATCCGCGAAGACGGGGGAGGGAATGGACCTGTTCTACAAAACACTTGACGAAACGATTTCAGGGCCTGAGGCCCCTGTAAAAATGATTCTGATCACCAGTTGGTCGATCTGACTTCGAAGAAGGACTGCGCGTGCTTGCACACGGGACAGACCTTCGGAGCCTCTTCGCCGATGTGGATGTAACCGCAGTTCCTGCACTTCCACATGACGACCTTGTCCTTCTTGAAGACGACCCCTTCCTCGAGGTTCTTCAGGAGGGCGAGGTACCTCTCCTCGTGGTACTTCTCGATTCCGCCGACGGCTTCGAAAAGGGCTGCGATCTCCTCGAATCCCTCCTCCTTGGCTTCCTTGGCGAACTTGACGTACATCTCGGTGTGCTCGTAGTTCTCACCGGCGGCGGCATCCTTCAGGTTCTCGACGGTCTTGGGGACCTTCCCATCGTGGAGGGCCTTGAACCAGATCTTGGCGTGCTCCCTCTCGTTCTCAGCGCTCTCGAGGAAGATGTCCGCAATCTGCTCATATCCTTCCTTGGTGGCCTGAGAGGCGTAATAGGTGTATTTGTTCCTGGCCATGCTCTCTCCGGCGAACGCCGCCTGGAGGTTTGCTTCAGTCTTAGAGCCTTTCAGTTCCATGATATTCCTCTTTTCAGGATAAGGGCTATCGATATTTGAGCGTTGTCTGTTAGGGTCGCCTGAACAGTCCGAACCTGCTCTTGCGCGGGTTGCCCTGTTTGTCGAACTTCTCCCTCAGCAGACGGTCGTACGCCATCTTGACCTTGGGATCGTTCGGTTTCATGGAGAGCATGACCTCCAGCTCCTCCTTCGCCGCCTGATAGTCCTTGAGGTCGTTGAGGAGGAGCACCGAATAGTTCTGGTGGAACTCGTACCTCGTCGGTTCCAGCTCGATGGCCTTGCGGTACATCTCCGCCGCCGCTTTGAAATCCCCCTTCTGGAACTTCAGGAACTTCGCATAGAGGTCGTAGGTGTTTGCATCCGGCCTGACCTTCATCAGATGGTCCAGCTTCTCCTGTGTCTCCTTGTTGTGCTTCTTGTACTTGGAGAGAACGGTGGCCGAAGCCGCGAGGGCGTCCGCGTTCTCGGGATCGATGTCGAGGATCGCATCGAGCTGCATCATGCCGTAGTCGAGGTCGTTCAGTTTGTATATGATGATGCGGGCCAGTTCCAGACGAACCTTGTTGTTGTGCGGGTCGGTGCGCAGATAGTCCTCCAACGTCTGCACCGCGCCTTTCGGGTTTCCGCTCTCCTCCTGTCTCTTCGCCTTGGAGACGGCCTCGTATGCCGGATCTGATGTCATCTCGGTCGCGGATGCACATGCTCCCTTATAAGTCAACGTCCCCGCCGGCCATCAGCTCCGAACGCTCGGCCTCGAACTCCTCCTTGATGGCGGACACGAGGGGAACACTGAAGTTGTTGGTGTAGAGCAGGGCAAATATGACGGCCAATGTGGAAAGGGGGACGATGTATGTGAGGTACTCGGTGAAGATGTGGAACGGGTCGTTCCCGTAATACAGCGAAAGGAAGAGGAGCATCATGATGGCCCCGAGGATCATGAACGTCTTGAACAGCTTGTCCTTGGCCCCCACCCACAGGAAGTAGTCCCTGGGGGCGTCCGTCACCACGCGTGCGCCCAGCTGCCTGAGGAGTATCCATGGGATGAGAAGCGAAGGCATGAATATCGACAGCATCAGCATTATCGAGAGCATGGTCGACCAGGATATCTGTTCCAGGAAATAAGGGTTGACGAACAGGTACGAACAGAGGACCATCCCGAACGCGATCATGTACAGCGTGAATCTGATGTAAACGGAGATGTCGACTTTGAATCCCGAACGCTCAGGCTCCACCTTGACGTCCCTGACGTCGAGGACGTCCGGGACCATGAAGAACTTCTCGGACTTCCCCCTCGTGCCGTTCAGGGAATGCTTCTGCAACGACACCAGTGTGACCACGATGTACTTCTTCAGATAGGCGCAGATGACACTGAGGATTCCAACCGAAGACAAGGTGAAAACGACGATCGTAGTCAGGTAATCCACGACTGTGAGCAGGATGGAATGACTGAAGTCGGACAGGGTCTCGGACAACGAGTTGTTGGGATCGATCAACTGGGACACCATGTAGTAGTTATCGCCCCAGGAAAGCACCACCCACATCACGGAGGACAACAGGACGGTGGCGACGATGACCCATTTGAACGGCATCGGCCCATGGTCGATGTACTTGACGGCCATCACCCCTATGAAGACAAACGCCCACATGAACACCTGACACAGGCG
>JAFVET010000264.1 GCA_017475875.1 Candidatus Methanomethylophilaceae archaeon | reverse complement strand
TGGTGCATAACATACGGGATGGTCACCCAGGAGAGCATAGACAACATGGCCAAGGCGGGGATCCCGATCGTCACCTTGGACCTGTTCTCCGCCAAACTGAATGCTGACGAAATGACCAGGAACTGCGAGGTGCTCGGCAAGATCTTCGACAACGAGCGCACCGCCAGCGACGTCGCAAAATTCTACAAGAACCAGATCGAGAAGGTCTCCAGCAAGATGTCGCAGGTCCCTGCGGAGAAGTACACCTACTACATCGAGACCATAACCAACCTCGGCCAGTACTGTCTGAACTATTCCACGGACGACGGTAAGCCGCAGGAGGCGCTCTATCAGAAGTCTTTGACGAAGTACGGGGAGACCGTCGGTGCGGAGGCGTTCGCTTCGAGCGACGTGGATTTCATCTTCCTCGACCTTTTGAGGGCGTATTACCCCGACATCGGGAAGTACATCGGTTGGGGAGCGACCGCCCCCACCCAGTCCGAACTGGATTCGTTATCGTCCGCGCTCGGGAAGAGGGTCGGATGGGGCAGCAGCATACCAGCCATAGGCAACGGTGAGATCTACTTCATCAACAAGATGTCGATGAGCGGAACGATCGACGGTTGGTGGATACAGCAGTTCTATGCCGAGAAGATGTTCCCGGAGGTCTTCGGGGACCTTGGTTACATAGAGGCGCTGGGTGATTTCTACAAGACCTATCTGCCTTGGGTCGACTTCAAGGGCGTATGGTACTTCGGACTCAACGGCGAGGTCGGTGCGACCCCCGTGTCCGAGAGCAGGGAGGGGCAGTCCTCCGTAACGATAACCGACCTGGCCGGACGCGAGGTAAAGATCAACACACCCGTAGAGAAGATCGTCTGCGGCGACGCCGAGGCGATGTCCCTGATAGCGGCGATAGCCGGAGAGGGTTTCAAGGACCGCCTCGTGGGATACGACAGCAACCTCCAGACCTACTATCCCGATCTGACGAGGATGTGGGAGAACGCGGGGATAGACTTCTCCAAGCTGACCTCCGTGGGGAGCTTCCAGAACATGACCTTCAGCTGGGAAGCGGTCGCATCCCTCGACCCCGACGTGGTCTTCGTCCCGATGTGGGTGTACCAGTACGGGATGGTATCCGAGGACACCGCGAAGAAGATGGCCGACGCGGGCATTCCGATCGTAAACCTCGACCTCTTCGTCAACAGCTACGACGCCGAGACGATGGCCAAGAACTGCGAGGTCATCGGGAAGATCTTCAACAAAGCCGACACCGCGTCCAAGGTCGCCGATTTCTATGGTAAACAGATAGATTCCGTCCTTGGCAAGAAATCACAGATGCCCGACGGGACGACCTCGTTCTACGAGGAGATGCTGATCAAGATGGGAACCTACGGCGGCGGAGCCAACGTGGCGAACGTCCTCACCCTCGGTCAGAACAACATCGCCACCCCCGGTCAGCAGATGAGCGCGGAGGCCTTCGTGTCGAGCGATCCAGACCATGTGTTCCTCATGGCGTACAACGGCGCCGCGGAATGCGGGAAGAACATCGGATGGGGCGCGACCGTCACCGCTTCGGACATCTCCGAGATAAGCGCCTCGTTGTCCAAGAGGGCCGGATGGGACAGCGTCACGGCCGTGAAGAACAAGGACGTCATGGTCTACGACCAGGTCTACTTCAACACCTACGAGAACTGGATGATCCTCCAGCTCCACGCGATGCAGATGTTCCCCGAGCTCTTCTCGTCCCTGGACCCCGTCGGATCCCTCGAGGACTTCTACGACGAGTTCCTGCCCTGGGTCGAGCTGAAAGGCGTATGGTACTTCACGATCGGCGGGGAAGTCGGAGCCACGTCCTGAGAAGTTCCTGCAAACTTCTTCCCAAACCCCTTTACCGTACAAATCTCGGGGTCTTCAGATGGAGAACAATGAAACGACGGACGGCTCCCACAAGACGAAGGGATACGATCGCCTGATAGGCATGCGCAAGCTGTACCTGGTGGTTGCAGTGGCGGTATGCGTCCTGGCGTTTTTCGTAGACCTCACCGTGGGTTCCTCGGGTATGTCTGTGATCGACGCCGTCAGGACGCTGATAGTTCCGGACCAAATGACCGCCATGGACCGGCTGATCATATTCGACATCCGTCTGCCGGCCACCGTGATGGCGGTGGCCGTCGGAATGAGCCTTGCGCTCGCGGGATCGGTCATGCAGACGATCCTGGACAATCCCATGGCCGAACCGTACACCTTGGGGATATCCTCCTCGGCGGGATTCGGTGCCGCATTGATGATAGTGGTCGGGTCGTCCGCGGTCGGGGCCATCGGGATGGTGAGCATATCCGCCGGGGCTTTCGCCTGCAGCATGCTCGCGTGCCTGGTGATCTATGCGGTGGCGAGGTTCAGGTCGTCCGACAAATCTACAATATTGCTGACTGGTATCGCGATATTCTTCATGTTCCAGGCGCTGCTCTCGACGATGCAGCTGCTCGCTAACAGCAACCAGCTGTCCGAGATAGTGTTCTGGATGTTCGGAAGCCTCGCAAGGTGCTCGCTGCCCCAGGGCGGGGCGGTCATACTCGTCCTTTCGATTTCCTTCCTGATTTTCCTCTTCAGCTCGTGGAAGTACACCGCGCTCAAGCTGGGAGACGCCTACGCCTCCAGTCTGGGGGTGGATGTGGCCCGCCTCAGGAGGATGACGCTGATCGTAGTATCCGTATTGACGTCCGTGGCCGTGTGCTTCGTGGGGACGATCGGGTTCATAGGTCTGATCGCTCCGCACATCTCCAGGTTCCTCGTGGGCGAGGACCACAGGTACTACATCCCGATGTCGATGGCCGTCGGAGCCATCATACTCATCGCGGCCAACATGTTGAGCAAGGTGGTGATGTCGCCGGCGATATTCCCCGTAGGCATCCTCACCTCGTTCATCGGTATCCCGTTCTTCTTCTACCTGGTCCTTTCCAGAAGGAGGTTCGCGTCATGAGCCTCGATCTGAACGGTGTGGTCTGCAGCTACGGCCGGAAGGAGGTCCTGCACGACGTATCCTTCTCGTCCGATTCACGGCTGATTGCGGTGGTGGGTCCGAACGCAGCCGGGAAGTCGACGCTCATCAAGTGCATGGCGGGGCAGATCCACCACGGTGGGAGCATAACGTTCGACGGGACGGAGATCGGCCGTACCGATGAGAAATCGAACGATCTCGTCGGTTATCTCCCGCAGCAGCACATGAGCGCGGTGGCGATGACCGTGTACGAGACGGTCCTGTTGGGGAGGCTCAACCACATAAAATGGAGCCCGAGCGAGGAGGACCGCAGGATGGTGGACCACGCGATGTCGGAGTTGTCCATAGGCGGCATCGCGGACAAACAGATCAACGAGCTGTCCGGGGGACAGATGCA